>CANJRM010000013.1 GCA_947476645.1 Bacteroidota bacterium | reverse complement strand
TGAAAGAAATTTACATTTCGTTAGATGGAACAGAAGAAACGCACAACGAAATTCGCGGTCACAAACTTTCTTTTCAACGAGCCATAGAAGGCATAGAAAAATTAGTGATACGAAAAGACGCTCCACGCATTTCTATTTTCTGCACAATCACCCAATGGAATTTTTCAGAGCTAAAATTATTCACCGACTACTTCCTCAAATATCCGATTGTTCAATTGGGTTTTATGCATTCCAATTTTACCACAAACGAAATAGCAGCCGCGCATAATGCACTTTGGGGAGATTTATATTCTGCTTCACATTCTAACGTTGAGCAAAGCGACACCAACAAAATTGATGTGAAGATTTTGTTGGAACAGATACAACTACTGTGTAGAGAGAAATTTCCCTTTAAAGTTTCATTCTCTCCCGATTTGCGCTATGCAGAACATTTGGAAGTTTTTTACAACGAGCCTGAAAAGCGAATCGGAAAAATTTGCAACGATGCTTTCACTAACATCATGATTAAAAGTGACGGCTCTGTAATTCCGGCACACGGACGTTGTTATAACATAACCCTTGGAAACGTGTATCAACAGTCATTGAAGGAAATCTGGAACTCACAAAAACTGTCTGCGTTCAGAAAAGATTTGATGAAAGCCAACGGATTGTTTCCCGCTTGCACTAGATGTTGCAGTGCGTTTTAATTCTTAGTGGGTTGTGCAGATTGAAGGCTGCTATACAATTCAAGATATGCCTTTGCTGTTTGCCCAATAGTAAAAACTGATTTAGTATCCACATTTTGTTTCTGCGTTAACGCCACACAAACTTTTTCTGCCAATTCCTCAATTGAATTTCCAATCAAAGCATTGGTTGAATTTGCCATACCTACTTCACTTGAAACGATTGTTGCACCTGCATATATGGCTTCAGCAAAAACATAGCCGAAAGATTCAAAAGCCGAAGTATGCAAGAGCACTTTACTGTGCATCATTAGTCGCAATGTTTCGTTTCGCGATTGCAAACCAACAATGCTGATATTGTTTTGCAATTGAAGAGCATGGATTTTTGTTTCTAACATTTTCCTTTGTTCGCCATCGCCAACAATTACACTCTTTACTTGCGGAATATTTTCTCTAACTAAATAGATGACATCAATAAAAGCAGAATAATTTTTTATTTCGTTCAGCCAGCCCACGCCTATTATATCAATTGTGCGGTCTGTATTTTCAAGAGCTAAAAAATCGTTTTTATCAATTCCCCAGGGAATAATTTGATTAGGCTTTCTGCCAAAAGTTTTCTCGAAATATTTAGCATGAGATTCAGAAAGAGCAACAATGTTTTTCCCTTTTGCAGAAAGCCATTTAGAATAGTTGTTCGAGGGCAAAGCATCTTGCCCCATTAAAGTTGTGAGGTGCGGAATCGAAAATTTTTTTGAAAGAAAATTTCCCACTGCAACAGTATCCTGCCACCAAAAACTATGGAGAATATTCACCGCGTTTTCAGCTTGGATTTTTTTGAAGAGAGAATAAGCTTTTAACAAGGTGAAAAATTTCATTGGAAATTTCCGGTTGCCTCCACCGCAGGAATACACTTTTACGTTTTTCCATTGGTAATTCGTTTGTTCAAATGGATAATCCAACGCAATTACAGAAATACGATTTCCTTTTCCGGTTAAATAGTTAGCAAGTGCTAATAGTGTAGGAATGGTGGTCGTGTCATTTTCATTCTTCGCGAAGCCGGGTGTAATAAATACGATGTGCATTAGTTCTTCACTTTTGAAATAATTACCCATGTAAATGGTGAAGTATACTTTCCAAAAAAGGACTTTACCCGATTCCAATTTTTTGATGGCGCATAAAAAAATTGATAGTTGAATCTTTTCAATTCTTCTAAAGAATGATGGTAATATAAGTTGGACATTCCCTCGCTTTTCTGTTCAGAAAAATAATTGGCACTTCGCTCTTTTGCTTTGACTATTTCGCTCAGCGAATAGAACGGTGTGTCTAGAATATGAATTTCCCCATCAGACTTTAGTAAAGCCAGCAGGCGTTGAATAGTTACTTCTGCATCGAAAAAATATTGAAAGCTGGCGTTGAGTGTAATGACATCAAAGTAGTTTTCGGGTAATTCTGCTTGGAATATATCAGCATAGAGCCAATACAAATTTTTGTTCTTGAAAATAATTGCCGCCTGTTTTAGTTCTGTGAAGTTGACATCTATACCGCAAACAATTTCTGCCTGGGCATGTTGTGAAAGCATATTCGTAAACCAACCATTACCACAACCCAAGTCAAGAATTTTAGTTGGCGCACTTTTGTGTGAAAGATATTTTACAAACCGTTTCGCTGTATCTTTTCGCATCATCCACAATTTGTAATTGATGTTTTGCTTCGATACATCTGGCAACGAACGGAGGGTGTCACTATCGGCAATCCAATTTTCCTTTTCGCGAAGCGCGATATAGTTTTCTTCAAAATTGTTGTCGGGTTCAGAAAGAAAGTAAACACCTTCCATCTTTTTATATGCTGAAAATAATTCTGTCGTTTTTTTCATTTTCTGCTTTCAATACGGTATAAAACCCAAGTGCCCTCATTGGAAATTCTTTCGAGGAGATAATATTTTTTCAAATTCTCCCAGTTCAACATCGGATTTTTTCCTTTCCATTGTTGCGCAAATTCCGTCTCATTAAAAAGCACTAACGATTTTATTTCGAATGAATCGTATTTCTCTTTCCAAAGATTTCGCATGACTTTACTTGTATCATAACTGGCTAACGCCATATCTACATTAAAAGTGTAAAGGATTTTTTCATTGTGCTGCCGAACAAATGATGCTAGTTTTTGTTCTAGCAAACTGCGTTGTGCATATTCTTCGAAAAATTTGTGGCAAAGAAACAACTGTACTGCCGCTACAATCAAAAGCACTAGCCCTTTCCATTTTACAAAGTGGAGCATGCGTTCAAATGCGGGTTCAAGTAACAGCATAATAATTGGAAAAGTAGCTAACAAAAAGCGTTTGTTCTGAAAAGGTATGCCCGATAAAAAAAGCGAGTAAAAAACAACGCTGAATAAAAGTGTTTTGTTCAGCGTGCTTGAAAAATCTTTCGGTCTAGCGAAAAACAAAAGGGGCAAGACTAAAACACCAAAACCAATATGAACAAATGCCAAAACCATGAAAGCTAAATTGAAAACCTTGTAGTGCTGTATTCCATCGCGCGTAACAAAATCTGCTTTGAAAAAATTAAACAAAGACCAAGAGTTAATCCACTCATGATGCACAAAGGCCAAAGGGGTATTATGGCGAATAAGTAAATGAGGAACACAAACGAGCAAAACAATCATTCCGCATAACAAAAGTGACTTCCAGTTTTTATTTGAAAGCATTTTCAGTAACAACAAAATAGATGGTGCCAACAAAACAACAGCAGAAGCATAGCGTGTCATGGTAGCAAGTGCTGCACAAAAGACAAAAGCATAAATCCATTTGTTGCTTTCGCGATTAATGAATTTACTGAATGCAAAAAGTGCCATCATTAAAAGCGCTACACTCATAGCATCTGCCATGCAGGATAATCCGCTTCGCCATAAAAATGGAGAAAACCCAACCGCCAACAGTGCGTAAATAATTTTTGGTGACTTGTTCTTGTTTTCTCCCTGCCAAAATAGAACTACCGCTACTATAAGTGTTACACTAAGAAGGCATACTAATTGCAACGAAAATATAACTGGGATTCTGGTTAAAAGAGACAAGCATGCAGCGGATAACGGATACCATACCGGCCAAAAATAATCTCCCGCATGTTGTGTTGTTTTAAAATAATTCAACAAGGCTTTGCTGTAACGGAAGTATTCATGTGCGTCTTGTCCGCACAAACCATTGAAGTTTCTCCATTGCGTAAAAAATAAACAAGCAATAAAGTATACAGACAGGGCAAAAAAGGCTTTGGTGTTTTTCACTGAAATAAATAAACACAAATATTTGCTGACTCAAAGCATAAATGAAACTGTGCTATTATCGTGAACGTTTCAAAATATTTTCAAATGCTGAACTGGTTTCGCCTTTTACGGATAAACGACTACATAAAAAATGGTTTGATTTTTTTCCCCGCCTTCTTTGGCGGAAGAATTTTTGTGGGCAATAATCTGGTTTTACTTACGGCTACATTTTTTCTTTTCTCTTTACTCGCCAGTGCAGTTTACATCATCAACGATTTGGTTGATTTTAATTTGGATTTAAAACATCCAACAAAAAGAGAAAGACCTATAACGGAAGGTGCAATTTCAAAGCCCGCAGCTGCAATAGTAGGTTCCTTCTTATTACTGGTAGCTATTGGCTCATCTTTTTTTATTTCTTCTGAATTGCCTGTGTTATTTGCAATTTACTTCGTCACTAACTTGCTTTATTCAACTTACATTAAACACTTTGCCCCTTTTGATTTACTGTTAATTGCTTTTGGATTTCTGCTTCGTATTCAATTAGGAGGAATGGTAAGCGCAACTGAAATTTCCAGTTGGCTTTACGTCATGATATTTCTCTTCGCCATAAGTTTTGGCTTTGCCAAACGATTGGAAGAAATTCACTTGCTTTCAGGATATAAAATTGAGTTTTCATCTGTTCGTCCTTCCTTAAAATTTTATTCAGCAGAATTTTTAAGGAATGGGATTGTTGCTATTATTTCAATTGCCTTCGTCTGTTATGTCTTGTATGTATTTAGTGCTGAAACTATTTCACGTTTACATTCCTCCTACGTTTTCATTACCTGTTTGCCTGTTTCATTTGGAGTGTATCACTACATCGTTTTGGTAAAACGAGGAAATGAATCCATAGCACCACAAGTCGTTTTGCGTGAAAATTTACCTGTTCAATTAGCTTTGCTTTGTTGGCTTTTAATGATGGTATATTTTATTTACCGAAGATAAAATGCAAAAAAGAATACCCACCAAACTTGCCATTTTTGATTTTGACGGTACCCTAACCACGCGCGATACAACCTTTAGGTTTATTTTTTTCTATGCCGGCAAAATGAAAGCGATAACTGCTCTTGTATCCATTATTCCTCAGTTAGTCTTGGCTAAATTTGGCTATCTAAATATGCAAGCTGTTAAAGAAAAATTGTTCCGGAACATATTTGGAGGACATGCTGTAGCTGCTGTAAAATTGCGTGGCGATGAATTTGGAACAAATGAAATCCCTCTAATCCTTCATTCAATAGTTTACGCTGAAGTGAAAAGACTTAGAGAAGATGGTTTTGAAATTTTGTTGCTTTCTGCTTCGTGTAGGGTGTGGTTAAATTATTGGTGTAGAAAAGAAAGTATCGACCTACTATGCTCTGAAATGGAGGAAGTGGATGGTTTTTACACGGGAAATCTACTGGGCAGAAATTGTTATGGAAAAGCGAAAGTTGAAAGGCTGAATGAGGCTTACGATTTGAAAAAGATAAGGGAGATTTATGCTTACGGGAATCACCGCTCTGATTTGTATTACATGAAATTGGCCGACAAAGCATTTTTGGTAAAAGGGAAAAAAGTACTGCCTTATGAATAGTTTTTTTAAACAGGTTTTGTGTTTCATTACAATGGTTGCTATTTTATACTCTGTGCTAAATCCTGTAACGTATTTTTTCTCCCGTCCTCATGGTGACCATGCGTGGGCTCAATGTGACAGAGCATCTATTGCGTTAAATTATTTTCAGTTTGATCAGAAACTTCTTATACCACATACACATAATCTCGTTTATAATTCATCGGGTATTGCTGTTGGCGAGTTTCCTCTAATTCCTTTTCTGGTTTCGAAACTGTATCGCTGTTTTGGTTTTCATGAGTTTCTATATCGCTTTTTTATACTCGGGTTTTCTCTCTTCGGCTTTGTTATTGCCTTCCTTATTTCGAAAGATTTTTTGAAGACTGTTCTGTTTCAACTGCTTGCCGCCACGCTTTGGTTGGTATCACCCAATCTTATTTATTACTCAACTGGTTTTCTCCCCGATACTGTGGCACTCACTTTTTTTATACTCGGGTTCTACTTTTTAGTCAAAGGGAATTTTAAAAGCGTAAGAAGCATTTTGCTTTTTGCTGTCTTTTCTTCTGTTGCAGTTTTACTTAAGTCTTCGGTTTTGTTTTTAGTGGCTGCAACTTTTGTTGCCTTGCTTTTTAGTGGCGATAAAAATAAAGCTCATAAAAGTATTTCTGTCAAAATTCTATTGCTCTCAATTCCTGTGATAATTTGTGTGGCGTGGTTAACGTATGCAAAGCAGTTGCAAATTCTGTATCATTCCAATGTTTTTAAACTTGGTTTTATGTCGCCCAAAACATTAAACGATGTAATGCAATACAGTTTTAAAATGGCTGTAAATCTTCCAAAGATATATCCACTACCAATTTTGATTTTGATTTTGCTTTCGTTACTGCTGTTGTTCAAAAATTTCAATCCGCGAAATTGTCTACATGTGTTTACCGCTTCAGGTTTTGCTTTTTGGTTGTTGTTCTATTGTCTTATGATGCGTAATGCTTCATTCCATGGCTACTATCATGTGCCGTTTCAATTTACGGTTTTTACACTTTTTGCTTCTGCCTTCAAAATTGCTGAAGAACAAGAATGGAGTGTTACCCCTTATAGAAAAGCAGGGATTGCATTCTTCTTCTTTATATCCTTTGCCTTGTATGGAAATACGCTTCAAAAAATTTATTCCCACTACGATTTGGTAAATACAGACTGGAATACGGTGGAACCCACTCTGCGAAAAGCGGGAATAAAAAATAGCGACAAAGTTTTTTCGGCAAATGATAAGAGCTACAATATTTCGCTCTATTTAATGAATCAACAAGGCTGGAATGGTATGGGCGATGTACGCGAGTCTTACACTTTTGAAGCATTAAAAATTTGCGATTACGCAGTGCTTACCGATACTTCGTATTTACACCGACCTTTACTTTCAAATTATTTCGGAAAAGAAATTGCTAAACAAGGTTCGTTGCGCGTTTTTAAGCTAAACCATTGAACCCTAAAGTTTCAGTCGCTTAAAAATAAATTCGGGCATGTCTTTTATTACACGCATAATTACTCGCCAAATGGCAGGAACGTAAATTTCATTTCTGCCGGCATCTATAGCATTAAGAATCTTTTTAGCCACTACATCAGGCGATGTAGAAATGACAGGCGGCATTTGCAAATGTGCTGTCATGGCTGTTTTCACGTAACCAGGTTTTACCGTGAGCACATGTACATTACTTTTGTGCAAACGATTTCGCAAGCCACTTAAGTAGGCGGTAAAACCGGCTTTACTACTTCCATAAAAATAGTTGGACTGTCTGCCACGCTCCCCGGCCACTGAAGAAATACCAACAATCAATCCCTGTTTTTTTTTCTCAAACTGCCTGGCAATAATTTCTAAAATTGAAATAGCACCAGTGTAATTTGTTTCTACAATGCGAAACATTTCTGCTCGGTTCGTTTCTGCATTTTTTTGTTCTCCTAAAAAACCAAACACACAAAACGCGACATCTAAATTTGTAGGTAGTTGCTCTCCAAAATTTTCGTGCGTAGCGTAAGCAAGCGCATCAAATTCTATTATCGAAATGGTGTTGCCATATTTGTTTTGTAAATCAATTTTAAAGTTCGCCAACTCATTTGCATTACGCGCAGCCAAAAGAAGATTCACTTTCTGTTTAGATAATTCAGTTGCAATGGCTTTGGCAATATCAGACTTGGCACCGAGTATTAAGGCTGTCTTCATTTTTAATAATTGATTCGTTCGCGCTGTGCCGATGTAAATTTATTGTTTGAATTTACGCGCTTAACAATGAACTGAAACTCTTTGAGTTTAGGATATCCTTTTTGCATCATCTCGGTTTTCATGCGGGCATCTTTAGCTAAGTAAATTCTGCCTCCGTGTTTCAAAACTACTTCATCAAATCTGTCGAATAACGCAAACAAGCTCGGGCTAAATTTGAAGTCGAGAGAAACAGTAAAACCTTCCATCGGAAAACTTAAAAGCGTGCGGTCATTACACTTGCCAAATTGCTTGAGTACGGCTAAAAGGCATTTGTCATTTGCTACTGCCATCAGTTGTAGAATTTCTTTCGTCCCTTGCTCGGCATTATTGGTAGGCAACACATATTGATATTGCAAAAAACCCTTTCGACCATACAGTTTATTCCATTGTAAAATAGAATCGAGCGGAAAAAAGAATTGCTCTAAAGGAATAATTTCTACCTGTTTATTGGACTTAGCTCTTCGCCACCGTAAAAAATTCATTGCTTGTATGGCCCAACGACTCATTAAAAATGCAGGCGAGAAAAAAGGAATCGTAAACTGCGTTTTCCTCTCTTCCTTTAATGCGTTGTTTTGTTTTTGTAGTGACAAGTCTTTGGTTAAACAATGGCTTGCTACGGTAAAAATGCCTTTACCTAAATTATCTTCTGTTGCAAAACAATCGAGCCATCCAACTTTATAGTCGAATTGATTATGCTTTTTAAAAGCAGAAAATAATTCGGAAAGATTTTCACAACAAAAATTTTGCTGTTTAATATAAGCGGTTTCGATCTTTGATAATTGAATTTTCGTTTCTAAGATAAATCCCGTCAAACCCATGCCACCGCATGTAGCCCAAAACAATTCGCGGTTGTTTTGTTTGGAACAAATAATAGTATCGCCATTGGAAAGCAGCAATTTTATTTCCAAAACATGCGCAGAAAAACTTTGCTTGTGAAAATGATTTTTCCCGTGCACGTCAGTCGCAACCGCACCGCCTACCGTAATATATTTTGTGCCGGGCATTACGGGTAAGAAAAATCCACATGGAATAGTTGTGGTTAAAACTTCTGAAAGCAATACTCCGCTTTCGCAAGTAAGGATGCCTTCTGCTTTATCAAATGCGATAATTTTATTGCAGAGCAGCGAAGAAACAACTTGAGTTCCCAACGCTGAATCCCCATAACTTCTGCCGTTACCTCTAGCTATGATATCGTTTGTTTTAGCAACAAGTTCAGTAACCTCAGTTTCGTTCTCAGGGTTAAATATATTGCTGTGTATCACCGGATAGTTTCCCCATCCTGCAATTTTATTTCTTTCGGTATTCATTAAATTGGGTCATTGGCTATATTACAAAGTGAATGTCAGAATATTTGTCGAACAATAAACATGCTTTATTTCTGAATTCATTTAAACGCAACTGTTTTTGCTATGCTAATCCTTCGGTTCTTATACATCGCTTTGTTTTTCACTTTGCCTGTTTCGGTAGAAAACTTAAGCTTAGGTTTTGGAATAAACATACCTAGTGAGCCAATTGAAATTGTAATTGCTTTTACTCTTTTGTTTTATTGGAAACAATTGTATGAGGCGGTTAAGCAAGTCTATACAAATCCGCTTTTTCTTTCTATTACCGGTTATATTCTTTGGTCATGGGTTAGTTGCATTTATTCCGATATGCCTAAGGTTTCAATTAAATACACCGTTATCGAAACTCTTCATTTGATAGTTTTTGTAGCTGGCTATATTTTTGTTCAAAAGAAAGATTTTCGTTTTTTTTTACTCTGCATTTTTGCTTACACGCTTTCCTTTGGTCTTATTTTATTACGGGGCTTGTATTTGCATGCGCAGTATAATTTTGTGATTGATTTTTCAGCAGCTTCCATGCGTCCTTTTTACCATGACCATCCATTTTATGGCGCAGTGCTCGCTTTTCTAATTCCGTTTTGGGTTTATTTTTTTCAAAGACCAGAAGCACTTCCAAGGTTTTTCCGGGATAAAAAACTTATCGCAGGTATTTTGTTCTTGCTACTAACTGGTTTGTTTCTATCGTTTTCCCGTGCTGCGTGGTTAACGATAATAATTGGAGGTATTGGTGCGCTTTTAGTTTATTGTTTCAGAAGTCAGACAAAACATCTTGTTATCGCTTTTTCTTCTTTGGTGATAATGCTCGCTGTTGTTGGTTTATTAATCACGGGGGTTACGCAAAAAAAAGAGTACGTAAAAAGCACAACTGTTTATCATCAACTGCTTTCTGCGTTTAACTGGACTTATGATGTTGCTAACTTAGAAAGACTGAATCGTTATAAATGTGCGTGGCGAATGTTTCAGGAAAGACCTTTAACCGGATTCGGAAATAACCTTTATAAATTCAGGTATCTGGCATACCAAAAAAAAGAGGAAATGACCCGTATTAGTTTAGTCGAGGCATTGCCTTTAGCTCGCTTGGGTACCGGAGGAAATTCTCATTCTGATTATTTAGCGGCTTTGACAGAATTGGGATTGCCCGGTTTTCTATTCTGGTGTGGTATTGTTTTTTTCTCTCTTTTATTTGCGGCCAAACTATTTTTTCAAAAGGAGGAGATACTTTTTCTGTTCATCTTCTTTGCGTTAACTACTTTCTTCATGCATGTTTTGGTCAATAATTTCATTCATGAAGACAAACTTGCTGGTATAATGTGGTCTTGTTGCGCGGTAATCTTAAGTGATCAACAAATCTGGACCCTTAAAAAATCGAATTAGAAGGAATCTAAATCGCCAAAAGTTACGCCAATTTTTTCAAGTGGAAAGGTGGAACCCAAATCGTGATAGAGAATTTTCCAAGAACTAAAATTGGGATAAAGGACGGCAAAAGATTTATCAATTTCAGAATCCGAATGCGTTTGAAAATAAATATTGGTTGCTCCGCATTGCATTGCTTTGGTTGTTAACAAAGGCATTAACTGTTTCAATTCTGCGGCAGAAATATTATCCATATCTCCAATGAAGATAGAGCCATTAAGCTTTAGCCAAATTTTTACTCCTTTCATGTTTATCAAAATACTTCCGCCAAATTTTTTGTAGTCGAAATAATTTTTGTTGCGTACTGTGGTTACATAATCACAACCCATTAACGAATGGTTAGGAAATTCGTTGGTCAATTCATTTTCGAAAATTTTAGACAGCGCATCTTTACCATAATACAAATTATTCATCTTCCGTTTGGTAAATGATACGTAACGATTCAGCACTGGAATACAATAGCCGTTCATTGGCACAGTAGGTTGCCAGTTCAATTTTTTAGTTGCGCTTTTTATTGACCCATCGTTGGGAAAACCCCAGATGAACGAAATGTTTTCAGCATTCAAATCTTCATACACTTTTTCCATGAGTGTTTTAAACAAACCGCGTTTCATGTATTGCGGGTGAGTCATGCTGTCAAGCGATTGCACAGCTAATTCTGTTTTCCCTTTATACTGTAATTCGTAAGGTATCATCCCGGTAAAGCCAGCAGGAGTACCGTTATAAAAGGCAAAGTATCCGAATAAGCTTTCGGTTAAATAATTTGTGTCGTATTTTTTTTCAAAATAAGTAACTGGAAGTTGCTTTTTATACAAGGCAAAATACAAGGGAACGAGACAATGAATATTAGCTTTGGAAAGCCGCTCAAATGTGAAGCTCAAAATTTTTTATTTGCGATGAACAATAGTTGATGCTTAGGTGAAAGATAGGGATTGATGCCAAAACGCGGAACAATATCTTTTTCGGTTTCCAATTTTTTGATAAAGAGTGTTGCAAAAACCTGATGCGTATAACCTGCTTGTCGGGTTAGCGAAATTGTTCGCTCGTCATGAGCGCCAAATGGAGCGGCAAAAAAATCTACGGGTTGCTGTATAAGCTTTTCCAAAATGATTTTTGAGATTTTCAACTCATCTATTGTTTCTTCATTTGAAAGAAAACAAAGGTTGGTATGAGTAAACCCATGCGAGCCTATTGTAAACAAGTCACAGTCGCTCAACTCTTTCACCATTCGCGGTGTCATCACCTTCCAATAAATATCGACTGAATCATTCTGCATAAATTTTGCGAACGGCATAAACTCTGTATATAGCTCTTCAATAAAACTTCCATTCTGTGTAATAACATGCTGATGAATTGATAAGCCTGAAGTGTGAAAATATTTTCCGAAAATATTTTTGGTGTATGCCTCGCCTGCTATACTTATTGTGTGTGGTGCAAACGAGGTAACCTGATCTACCAAATCTGCCCAGAGAATATTTTTTTCTTGTTCCCAAATGGGCGTAATAAAAAAAGTGCCAGGCAAGTTATGTTTCTCTAAAATCGGTTTCGCCAAAAAGAAATTGTTTTGAAATCCATCGTCAAAGGTGATAGCCACATTTAGCTTTTCTGGATTCAATTTGTCATCTACATAATCTTTCAATGAAATTACATTGGTGTGTTTCTTTAGTAACCGAATTTCTTCTTCAAATTTCTTTACACCTCTGAATTTTGTATTCACACTGGTGCCGTTGACCATATCTATGCCATGATATGCTAAAACTATTTTGCCTCTAGCGTTTTGCAATACTTCTGGCGATAGTTGCGCAGCTTTCCATTTGCCTTGCAAAATCCATTTAGCGGTTCGTAAATAATGGATAGGAATGTTCATTGCAATTGATGAAGAATTTGTTGTCCCACTATTTGTTGCCCCTTCTTGTTGAGGTGTTCATCGTTTTGGAAATAGACTGCCGTGCCGTTTATTTCTGCTTGTGATAACGAATCCATAATATTGACAAAAGTGAGTTCCTCAAATTGCAATTTCAATTTGGAATTGAAATTCACTTCACTTTTGTACTCACTTCTGTTGAACAGCGCACCTAATTTTTCATAGTTGATTTTGTAATGCTGGTTCACTTCGGAACAATGCGGGATGCATACCAGAACAATTTCACCATTGGGGTGTGTTTGGTGAAAACGTTTCTCAATGGCTGAAATGTAATTAGTCAGCTCCCTAAACGCGCATTGATACTTTTCGTCTTCCAACAAAATGCTTTGTGCGATAAATCTTGCATTAGCACGAATCAAGAGTTTTACTCGCCCATTATAATTGGCTACCGAAAAAGAATCTGTGTTGCTTGGCACCACAAAATTTTGTTCATAATCTAAATTTGTACGCAAGGCTCCCAGTTTGTAATTAATCCAGGCAAGCGAACTGAAATTATCTGCCATGAACCAATAGAAATTTCGAACCCAAGAAATTGTATGAAAGTTGTATGCGTGTTTAATGTCAATCAAATCATTGCCCACATACATCTGAATAATAATTTTGTCAGGATTAAATTGGTCAATTCTCCGTTGAGATAAATAACTCATTTCTCTCGCGCTTGTTCCTGGAACTGAAGAGTTTATAACCGAAAAATTGTGAAGAGAATCTTTTAAGAGCTGCACATAGCTTTTCTGTTGTGCACCGAAAGAGTCTCCGAGAATCAGAATTTTCTTTTTGTTGCTATGTAACTCTTGCTGTGAGTTTAAGGTATTAAGTTCTACGCAATAAAAATCAAACAGCTGATTGTGATAAACAACTTCTAAAACAGAAAGAGTGACTATCAATATTGTAATGCAATAAGTTATTGCTGAAATGATAGTTATAAACTTGTTTTTCATTTCTTAATTATAAGTAAATGAAGACACAAAATTTTCTTCAACATATATTGCGTATTTACCTTTCTTCCAATTGTCAACTTTTACTTTTATCGGTTTGTTAAGCAAAATATCTGTAACACTTTTTTCCTGACTGTCCTTAATTAGCAGTTTTATTGGTACTTCTAGGGGCATTAAAAGAGCAATGGAAATTTGTTTTGCGGTTTGATTCCAGTAGACATATAGCCCTATTCTTTTTCCAAGGCAATCAATATAATGAAGCGAATTGCAAAATGCAGTGTCGGTAAAAGTTTCGAGTGGAAATTGTGGTTTGAATAATTTTTCGCTAACCCTTAACCAACTTGTCGGATAGCGCTCCATACGAAAAGTGCGGTTGTCGCTCGGTGTGATGGAGGTTCCTTGTTTAACAGGGATACCCATTTTTGTGGGAACTACATATTCCCAAACTATATTTTTCCGTTCGGCCACTTCAAATGCATATCCCTTTTTACCCACGCATATAAGTAAGTTCCCGTTTGGCAAAAGCTGAACACTGCTTCCTATAGGTGAAAACATTTTACTGCGCTGTTCGGTAGTATATGTCCAGTCGTAGGTTTCGGGCAAAAAAATGTCCTTTCGTTTTTCGAATAAACTTGAAGTGGTATTGAATATGGGGGTAACTACACAAACCGCTGATGCAGAATCTGGATAGAAATTATTGAATAGGATGATTGATTCATTGTTTTCGGTTTTACTGCCAACTTCATTTTTTACCCAGTGTGCATTATGCTGAAAGTATAGTTTCTTCAGAGTGCTGTCCCCCATTCCGTAAGCTTCGGGGTTTCCCCAACGCCAAATTAAATCTCCTCCTTTCTTAAAGTTTCCCCCTCTATGGCTTGTGGCTTCTACAGAATTTGTGCTGTGATCAATTATCCAAATTTCGTTGAAGGCTGAAATAGAAAGTAAAATCAAATCTCTCTGCTTATCATAATCTATGGAGTTTATGTGTAGCCAATCATCTTTGGTGCTGTATGTTTTGTAGTTAAAATCAATGAGCTCGGGATGTGATTTTACTTCCCCATAATTCTTTTTAGAAGAATCGTTATTCTGAATTAAATGATTCCATGCGTGCCACTCCCAAACTATTTCACCTGAATACTTTCCAGTGGGTTCTATCTCAACAATCTGCTCCGAAATTATTCTGTTCCTTGGGAGGAGAGATTGTTTTCTTCCTGAAGAAAGGGCATCCTGTTCTGTTTTAACCTCCCAAGCAATCAATAGAATATTTCCATTAGGCAAAACTTTAAAATCATGATGAGGCTTTGCCGGTGAAGCACTGTAAATAAAACTCCACAATAAATTGTTATCCCAATCACGGTGTTCAATTTTTTCGTTCCCGGTTGTAAATTGAAGTACAGTATCAGGCTCACTATCTTTTGCCATAAAAATACTTCCATCGTTTTGTAAATAAGCAGATTGATTAGGTCCTGTTTTGGAACTATCAAGCCATGTATGTACTATCTGTCCGCAATTATTGATTAGGTAAACATTAGCTGCACCACGCGGAAAAAAAAGATTCAATCCTTCATAAGAATATTTTTTGTCGTAGGCAAGTAACCCAACCGTTCTGTTCGATTGTCCAATACAGTTTATAGCTGCACATATAATTAACTTATAGGCCAATGCTTTTTTAAGTTTTTGTATCATCTTCTATTTACTAAGTGTCAGACCACCAGAGTGTTTAATTCTAATAATGAAAAGTGGTCGTGCACTAATTTTTTTCATTTTGATTGCAATCTTGCAATAATGAAAAATTGCTGGAATGATGCGAAGTAGCTTTGAAAAAAAATAAAACATATAGTTTAGCCACGCAAAAGTTTTAGTTTGCAATTTCGAAAAACATCAACTCTTTTTTATAGTGCAAAAAGTTCTCCTCTTCAACCCTCGTAGCAACAATCACCTAGCGCGCATACCGAATAGTGTGTTGCAGGTAGCAGCAAGCATACAGGGAAAGTATGACTGGGTTATTGTAGATGGAAATTTAGAAGACGCCCCTCACCAAAAAATTCTGGACTACTTAAAGGCTGATGATTTTAAATTTTTTGGTTGTACCGTTATGCCGGGGCCGCAATTGCGTCAGGCTATTCCTATTACTAAGTTGGTGCGCGAAAAATTTCCCGCTGTCAAAATTATTTGGGGTGGCTATTTTGCGTCAAACCAAAACAAGAGTGTGATGCTATCGGGCTTTGTAGATGCTATTGTTAATGGCCCAGGAGATTTTGCTTTTCCAAAATTATTGGACGCTTTTGAAAATAATTTGCCTTTAGAAAACATTTCAAATCTCATTTTTAAAAAGGGAAACGAAATTGTTACTACAAAAAAGGATGCGCTACACGAGCAAGACACCTTGCCCGATTTACCGTATGAAAAATTGAACTCTTTTTATCCGCTACAAAAATATTTAGGGAAAAGCTATTTAGGTACTAAAACTATTGCATACCACAGCAGTTTTGGTTGTCCGTTTACCTGTTCGTTTTGTGCGGTGGTTCCCATTTATGAAGCGAAGTGGAAAGGACAAAGTGCCGAAAAAATTTATCGCAACATCAAATTGCTCAAGGAAAAATTTGGCGGCAATGCCATTGAGTTTCATGACAATAATTTTTTTGTGAGCGAAAAACGCACGGTTGAATTTGCGCGGCTCATTAAAAACGAAAACATGATTTGGTGGGGCGAAGCGCGGATTGATACACTAGATAAATACAGCGATGAATCGTTAGCCTTAATGCGAGATGCCGGTTGCCGTATGATTTTTTTTGGTGCAGAGACAGGTAATGATGAAGTGCTGAAAAAAATGGATAAAGGAGGCAAGCAATCTGGCGCACAAATTTTATCGTTTGCCGCGCGCATGAAAAAATTCAACATCATTCCTGAATATTCTTTTGTGCTTGGCACACCAGCTGACACACCTGAAAAAGTGATGCAGCAAATTGATGGCGACATTGCATTCATTACCAAAGTGAAAGAAGCAAATCCTGCCACCGAAATAATTATTTACGTGTATAGCCCTGTGCCTACTGAAGGAAGCGACATGTACAAACAAGTTCTGGCGAGCGGTTTTCGTTTTCCTGAAAAGTTAGAAGACTGGTTGGCGCCCGCTTGGGAAAAATTTGATTTGCGCAAAAATCCACTCACGCTTTGGCTCACTGTGGAAATGGTGGACAAAATCCAAAACTTTGAAACCGTGTTGAATGGTTATTACCCAACTATAACCGACATCAAACTAAATTCTTCACGCAGGAAATTATTGCGCACCATTTCATCTTTGCGGTTTAAAACTGGCTACCACAAATATCCTTATGAAATAAAAGCCCTGCAAAAAGTTTTCAAGTATCGTCAACCTGAAACAGAAGGATTTTGATACGGAAAGTATTACGGAAATGCTTTTTGTTTTTTTACAGGATTTACACGCTAAGCGTTATTTCCAAAGAGTCTATTTATAACTATAAGCATACCACTGTAAAAGTACCAAAGGGTGTCTTCCACCCCGGTTTATTTTTTAGTACCACCTTTTTAATAGAGGAATTAGAACGCAATCCATTAAAGGGTAAATCGTTCTTAGAGTTAGGGTGTGGCAGTGGATTGATATCCATTGTAGCATCAAAAAATGGGGCTATTGCTACAGCCATTGATGTAAACGATGAAGCAGTAAGAATAACGAAGGCAAATTCAAAAAGCAATAGAGTTGATGTTGAGGTATTGCAAAGTGATTTGTTTTCAAACCTGACCAAGCGGCAATTTGATTTGATAGCTATTAACCCGCCTTACTATAAAAAGAATCCTGTTGATCACTCAGGCGCGGCTTGGTATGCCGGAGAGAATCTCGAATATTTTCAGAAACTTTTTTTGCAAATTGAAGAACACACTCATGAAAATTCGACTGTGCTTATGGTGGTTAGCGAAGATGTTACCTGGAACGAGATAGCAAACATAGGCGCTCAACGGAATATTGCTTTTTCATTGGTTCGTGAAAAAGTAATTTGTTTTGAGAAGAATTTTATCTACCAGTTAATCTTCACAAGAAAACTCAGGTGAAACCACATTGCTCAAGAACCTTCGGTAGTCTTGACTCGGAAAAATTTTCAGTGGCATACCGTAATGCATTCTCCCCAATTAGTTTTCTGAAAGTATGTTGTCGGCATTTAGTGAGTTTTTCAATAAACTGATCTGCTGTATTGGCAATCAAAATATTTACATCATCAGTTGCTTCTAATCCTTCTGCGGCAATAGTTGTTGCAATCACCACTTTACCAAGAGCCATCGCTTCCATAATTTTAATTCGTATTCCACTTCCGGTTAAAATAGGTGCCACCATAATTCCGTGGGCAAGCATAAATTGTTTAGCATCTTTTACTTCTCCTAAAGGAATGATTGTTTCGCTTTTTAAACGGTGTAGCCATTCGGGCATCTTTCTGCCGGCTATATAAAACTTTATCGATGTAAATTCTTTCGCAATGGCGGGCCAGATATACTTTAAGAACCACTCTATACCTTCTGCATTTGGAGACCAATCAAGAGCACCAATAAAAAAAATATCATCATTCTCTAACCTATCCGAATATGTTGAGTTAACAAGAATGCGCACAGGAAGGAAAATCACGCTGACCTCTGTGTTTTTCCTAAATGTATCTTCATCTAACAATGAGAGAGTAAGTATCACGTCTGGTTTCTTAAGGGCATTCAGCTCAAATTTTTCTAACCTAGACACCTGCGTTTTTAAATACAAAAACTTTACCGGGTTGCGGGTTTTGCTTATGGAACGCTTCCATATCTGTGATTCCAGATTTTGAGCCCTATAAAACACCTTTGCGTTTGAATACCGTCTTACCGTTTCGATATAGAGCAAGCTTGAGAGCGCATCCAAGTGAATAATATCATAGGTGTTGTTCTTCAGGATTTCGCTTAACTTTTCGTCATATTTTTTTGAAATAAAACGCTCTAATATGTAGCTATGGCGTGAAAAGAGATTTAATAAGGCACCTGTAAATGTTATATCGTTAGGAACATAAACAAGTTCAATTTTAGCATAAGGAGCAAAAACAGATTGAACCTGTTGTTCCGGAACAAAGTGTTTTGAAGTATTCATACTCAGGATATGAACTTCGAAATTTTGCTCTACATATTCCTTCACTGAACTGAACATGGCTATGGCACCTCCGTTATTTAGCGGATAAGGCACCCGATTAAAGAGCATTATAACTTTCAACCTCTTTTTGCTACTGTCCACAGTATCTGTTACAATTAGACATCAATAAAATGCAAATTAGTTGAAGATTCTGTATTGCAAATGGGAGTAGGGGTAGTGGGAAATAAAAACGGAATCCCTCAAAATTTTAAAAGGATTCGGTTACAGTTCCCACCAGGCTCACAAAATAGAAAATCTTCTGCAATAATGTAGGAGATTTTTCATTAGTAAACTATCCATTTCAGCTATTCAGTAACCAAACTGGTAGCCTGCCAAAGTCAACTAGTAACCTTCCCAGAAATCCACAATTATTCCAACTCTTCAAAACTTTTTCGAATGATGCGCACGCTGTCATCAATCTGTTCTTTAGTAATAACCAAAGGCGGTGCCAGGCGAATGATATGGTGATGGGTAGGTTTAGCCAGCAAACCGTTGCTCATAAAATTGAGGCATAAATCCCATCCGCAGTTTTGGTCTTCGGTTTTCAATACAATTGCATTGAGCAAACCCTTACCGCGAATTTGTTTAATAAGGGGGTGCTTAATTTTTTCAAGTTCGGTGCGGAAATACTTACCGAGATAAAAGGCATTGTAAACGAGGTTTTCGTCTTTTATAATTTGTAGAGCCGCCATAGCCACTTTGCAGGCCAGCGGATTGCCGCCATAAGTAGAACCGTGTTCACCGGGTTTAATGTTCATCATTATAGGGTCATCACACAACACAGCCGATACGGGCAACATACCACCGCTCAACGCTTTTCCCAGAATCAAAATATCGGGGCGAACATCTTCCCAGTCGCAAGCCAACATTTTACCTGTGCGCGCCAAACCGGTTTGCACTTCATCGGCAATAAAAAGCACACCTGCTTTTTCACAAAGAAATTTTGCTTTTGCTAAATAATTTTCGTCAGGCACTACAACCCCCGCTTCGCCTTGAATAGGTTCTACCATAAAAGCGCAAACATCTTTATCTTCCAATGCCGCAGCCAGCGCTTTCAAATCGTTGTAAGGCACATGAACAAAGTTGGGAACAAAAGGACCAAAACCTTTATAGCTCGATGGGTCGGTAGAAGCAGAAATAGCCATAAGCGTGCGTCCGTGAAAATTGTTTTCGGGTACAATCACTTTTGCTTTTTTGTCTTTAATACCTTTTACTTCATAAGCCCATCTGCGCGCTAATTTGATAGCAGTTTCTACGGCTTCTACACCGGTGTTCATCGGCAACACTTTATCGTAACCAAAGTATTCGGTAATGTATTTTTCGTATTCGCCCAGCACCGAATTATGAAACGCACGAGAAGTCAGCGTCAATTTTTCGGCTTGTTTTTTCATTACATCCACCAGTAACTGATGGCAATGCCCCTGGTTAACGGCTGAATAAGCGGAGAGAAAATCGTAGTAACGTTTTCCTTCTACATCCCAAAGATAAACACCGCGCCCGCGGTCAAGTACTACCGGCAGCGGATGATAATTATGCGCTCCGTAGCGTTCTTCCATTTCAATCAGCTGTTCTGTTTTGGAGGTCATTGTTTCGCTTGTCATGGTAAAATGTTTTTCGTTTCAAAAATAATAAATCTGCTTTGGTGCTTTCGGCAGGTTAGCATTACGTAAAAGACTGCTGGCAAAACCACTTGGTTGCGCCAAAAAAATATTTTGAAAATATAGTTTGCAAAACATACTAACCGTGTTAAAGGAACGTTGCACGGAAAATAGTGAGTGAGAAGAATTTATCCCTTCCGTAAATACTTAGTCAGGATAACAATAGTCTGTCCTTCTATTTTTCCTTCAATCTGCTCCACATTATCAGGCACTAACTTTATTCCTTTTACTACTGTACCCAGTTTTGCATTGAGCGAAGAACCTTTTACATCAAGAGTTTTTGTAAGCACTACATTATCGCCATCATGTAACTGATTGCCGTTGCAATCGCGGTGGAGTTCTACCGCACTGCTGTTTTCATGGTCGCCAGTTGTTTTTGCCCAAGCCAGAGTAGGTTCGTCAAAAAACATTTGGTCAATAGCGTCAGCTGCCCAACTTTCATCTCTTAATCTATTCAGCATTCGCCAGGTTACTACCAGCACAGCGGGCACTTCGCTCCACATGCTCTCATTTAAACAACTCCAGTGCTTACTATCGAGTTCCTCCTTTTTAGTGAGTTGTAAATTGCATTTTTCGCAAACCAGCAAACTGTCTTCCATTCGTTGTTCGGGATGAGGCGGTACATCATATACCGTTAAGTTGTTTTCAGACTTACACAATTCGCACTGATTATTACCACGCGCTCTCAAAGTAATTTCCACACTCATGTTTTTGATTTTAAGCGGGCGAAAGTAATTTTATTTGCTCCGGCTGGGGCTGAGGAATATCAGCTTGTGGCTGGGTAGGCAGGGCAGGAGAGGAGTCGGTATAAAATTGACTATACCACTGGCGCATTTTCATAATAGGGCCATCGCCTTTAACCAGCAGCGGCTTTTGTGCAAATTTCTTTCGCTCCCAAATAGCTATGTCATCGTGAAACTGCGTAGTAGCTTCGCCCAGTAAATATTTAATAGCCAGTTTAAAAGTTCCTTTAGGCGCATACACGTAATCATCCATGCGCACTTTAAGTTGCGCAATAGGAGTGAAGGTCTTCACCAATGTCATATCGCCTATTTCGGTGTAAAACTTAAACACTAAAAAACCGGGACCAAAAAATGTAACCTCTGCTTTGCCGCCCGCTCGCTCAATCTTTTTACCCGATTTTCTCCAGTGCAAATCAGCCTGGTCGGTAAACCAAGCCAGGTTCTTTATATCGCCTTCGCCATATTCGAGATTGAGTTGGTGCTTTACAGTTACCCATCGGTTAGCCAAAGGAATAGTTAGCAGATCGTGCACAAAAGCAAAGTGCGCATGGTCGGCACCGTTTTCATTAAAATCCTGCAAGTGAATGCGCAGCACTTCGCTTGTTTTCTTGTAAAATTTAAGTTCGGGTATTTCAGGATAATGTCCGTCTGTTGTCCAGGTAGGCAATTCGTTATTGGCGTGATACCAAATCATAATTACACCCCAGTTTTCTTTTACCTGCCATTTTTTTACAGCAGCACCTTGCGGCACTTTATCGCAATAAGGAATATGCTCACATTGTCCATTGGTATTAAACTCCCAGGCATGAAACGGGCAAACGAGGTTATTGCCTTTCACTTTGCCAAAAGCTAAATTGGCGTTCAGGTGCGGGCAATACACATCGAGCACACCCACGTTGCCATCCATACCTCTGAACACGGCAAACTTTTGCCCAAGCGAATCCACCTCAATTACCTGACCTTTCTTTACACTATCTGAACTTCCTAAACTAAACCAGCCGTTTGGAAAAGGTGGCGGATAAGTTTTAGCGCGCTCCTTTTCATACTCCTCGTCAAATACCAGTTTTTTTCTCTTTTTGCCCAGCACAAACACCTGCAAATACAAAACCCCCAATGCAATAATGAAAAGGAGGGCAACAGCAAATAGAAATTTTAGAATCATAGTTAGGCAACGGTATTAGTGAACAGATAAAACACAACGTGCAATCAGCACAAAAAGTTTAACACTCGTTTATTTTCTTTTTTACAAGTAAAAACTTTTAAACCTAAAACAGTTATGCATTCTATGCGTATATGTATTGAATAAAACAGAAGAACCGTGATTAACCACCTGCAAAATCTCTGGAATCGCTTTATAAAAATTGGAGTAACTGAAACTACTTCGTTTAGCGAAGAACGCTATATACGTTTCACTAATGTAGAGGCATTGCTTACTGTGGTTGGCGTTACGCTGTACGTTTTCTATTCTTTCTTCAAAGGATATTTTTTGCTGGGTTCGCTGCAAGGTGCCGATGCCATCTTAGCTGTTATAGTTCTTTGGTTAAACTATAAACTGTTTCACAAAACCGCGCGAATGGTTTTCTTATTTATGCTCAAC
Source organism: Bacteroidota bacterium (assembly GCA_947476645.1). Taxonomy (GTDB): domain Bacteria; phylum Bacteroidota; class Bacteroidia; order Chitinophagales; family LD1; genus Bog-950. Next base: position 28,289 of record CANJRM010000013.1, on the reverse strand, counting down.
TCAATCATTCTGATTGATGCATGTTTTATAGGAAACAGCAGTGGCATTAACGAGTTCTTCTACATCAGTTATACTATTCCTTTCTTGTTATTTAGCGTGCGCGATTACAAATACATTATTACCGGAGTGCTCGTGGCTGTTTTAGGATTCATGGCATATCCGCACGTGTTCCCTTTCTTTACAGCTTACAATGTTGATGTAGCTACTCAGCTAACCATTTTCAAAATAAACACGGGTGTCATATTTGTGCTGTTTGGTATGGCGGTTTACATATTAGCTTACTATAATTATAAAACCGAAAATCAACTGGCAGATGCCAACCATAAATTAGAAGAATCAAATAGCAAATTAGAAGAACAGGCTATTGAACTTAAACGCAGCAATGAAGACTTGGAACAGTTTGCCTACATTATTTCGCACGATTTACGAGCACCTGTTCGAAACATCAGCAGCTTTATGAATTTGCTGGGCAAACAGTTTAATGAATCATCACCTAAAGGCTCACGCGAGTTTGTAGAAATGTCGAAACAAAGTGCCGACCGCCTCAATAAACAAATAGAGGATATGCTTTCTTATTGTCGTGTTGATAGAAATCTTCCGTCAACATCTCCGGTTGATTTAAATCAAATGATAAGAACCATTCAAATGGAGTTGAATGAAAAGATTAAAGAGAAGAATGCCGAAATAATTGTTGAACGTGAATTGCCGGTACTTGATGAATTACACTCTAGTATGATGCACCACGTGTTTCAAAATTTAATTGCTAATGCTATTAAATTCAACACTACAGAAAAAGCAGAAGTGCGAATTGATTACAAAGAAGAAAACGGTGTATTTACTTTCAGCGTAAGCGATAATGGTATTGGAATAGCGGCTGCTTATAAGGATAAACTATTCCAAATGTTCAAGCGCCTGCACACAGCCGACCAGTTTGAAGGAACGGGTATTGGTTTAGCGGTTTGCAAAAAGGTAATCAACTTCTACAAAGGCGAAATATGGTTCGAAAGCGAACCTTCAAAAGGAACTACATTTTTCTTTACTTTAGAAAAACCTGTAGCTCAAACTGTGCTGCAAATAAATCCGGCAACAAATGTTGTGCTTAAGGCAGCGTAATTTGTTAGCTCAGTTAATCAAAATTTCGTTCAGCTAATTGCACTAACAAAACTCAGTTGCGCGTTATTGGTTTTCGTTTAAGTTTGCACCCGCTTTTTCAAACCAATAAAAAAATACTTCATGAAAATTACCGTAGTAGGAGCAGGAGCAGTAGGAGCTACCGTTGCCGATAACATTGCACGCAAACAACTTTGCCACGAACTCGTTTTAGTTGACATTAAAGAAGGCATTGCCGAAGGCAAAGCTATGGACATGAATCAAACAGCATCGCTGCTTGGTTTTGATACCCGCATTACCGGCTCTACCAACGATTACACCAAAACTGCCGGTACCGATGTAGCGGTAATTACTTCAGGCATTCCGCGCAAACCCGGCATGACCCGTGAAGAATTAATCGGTACTAACGCATCCATCGTAAAAGATGTTACCGAAAACATTTTGAAGCATTCGCCTAACGCCATCATTGTTGTTATTAGCAATCCGATGGATACCATGACATACCTGGCTTTAAAATCAAGCGGACTTCCTAAAAACAGAATTATAGGCATGGGTGGAATTCTCGACAGCGCCCGTTTTAAATATTATTTGAGCCAATCGCTCTATTGCTCACCAAGTGATTTACACGCTGTGGTTGTTGGCGGACATGGTGACACTACCATGATTCCTTTAACGCGTTTAGCAACCCTAAACGGTAACCCCGTTTCTAATTTATTAAGTGCCGAAGCTTTGGATAAAGTTGCAGCCGATACGATGGTTGGAGGAGCTACCTTAACTAAGCTGATTGGAACCTCAGCATGGTATGCACCGGGTGCTGCTGGAGCTGCTTTAGTAGAGAGCATTGTGCGCGACCAAAAGAAAGTTTTTCCTTGCTGTGTTTCGTTGAATGACGAATACGGACAGAACGATATCTGCCTTGGCGTTCCTGTAGTTATAGGTAAAGGAGGTTGGGAACAAATAGTAGATTACAAGCTGACTACCAGTGAACAAGAGGCTTTCAACAAAAGCGCTGAAGCAGTTCGCAGCATGAACAGTGTTCTTGCTACCTTAAGTTTATAATTGACGTTATGTAAAGTAGTGTTATCTGAAGATTCAGGCTTCTTTGCTCAGAACTTCAGGTAATACTCCTTTGTTAGTTCCTTATACTCTTGGGTAAATTCACCGGTTGCTTTTTGAATAAGCAGATGACTTTTTACTACCTCTCTTCTTTCTCTCTCTAATTGAATTAAAACTACGTATGGCGGTTTACTTTCAACGGCTGTTACTTCGGTTAGTTTAGTTAAGTAGATTTCCAAGTTCTCTGCTTTGGTTTGCAACAACGGCAAATTGAAAATTGGAATAATCAAGAATGCTTTACCGTTATCTGAAAGCAAACGATTTATTCCTTCCAATAATTCATCGTAGCTTAATGCGGTGCTGTGCTTTGCCACATTCTTGGCTTCATCTTCTGTTTTGTAATCCTGAATAAAATAAGGCGGGTTAGAAATAATGACATCGAATTTGGTTTCGTTTGAAAAGTTTTGAAGCCCTATGTGCTGAGCTACCAGATTTTTATTCCACAAACTTGCAGCAAAGTTTTCCTTTGCCTGCAGGTAAGCCTTCTCATCAATATCAATAGCGGTAATTTTTGCTTCGGGGTTCTGCTGTGACAGCATCAGTGCTATTACACCCGTTCCTGTGCCTATATCTAAAATTCGGGCAGCTCCTCTCCCGCTTGCCCAGGTTCCTAACAGCACCCCATCGGTATTTACTTTCATGGCGCACCTATCCTGCTTGACCGAAAACTGTTTGAAATGAAAAGTGTTTTGCCCCATACCAAGAGTTGAAAATAAAAAAAACAGAACCATTGTGATTCTGTTTAACCATTAACTCCAAACCAGCCAGCAGGGAAATAGGTTTGTGAAACATCATTCCAGTTAATACCTTGTCCCCCTGCTATAAAAATATCGTCTGATAGTTGCTTTAGTTGATTAAATCCCGCTTCGGTAAATGGATGCGCATTATAAAATACTACGAAATACGAAAACTGAATTACTAATTTAAAACAGCGATACCATAGATGAAGCAAATCAACATTTTTTTAATAACCGCTTACTTTACTTGAGCAACTAAAAAAAACAATGCAGTTGAAAGAGGGAGGTGGGCACAAAACAAAAATGTTATGAATACTTTAACAATGGCGGGGTTTAATATGAGCCGTGTAGTTGAAACCGAATGCAAAGCCAACCAAGGTATTGTAGATACCAACACGGGATTTAAAAATTCATTTATTTTATTTAGCGCAAAGAACGCTAATATAAACTCGCTTGCCCCGCGGCAAGCGATGAACATAAAAGGTTATACCGCGAACAAGAATGCGATGAAGAAGAACTTAGCTGAGTTTGGAAATTCATTGGCAGGAATTGTGTTTGCTTATGCTGATGAAAAAGAAATGACTACCCTAAAAGAGAGTATGCGTTTTATGCTCAGCGGTTTGCAAAAAGCAAAGGATGATGATTTGATTTCGAATTGCCGAAACATTTATACTCTGGTAATACAAACGCAGTTAATTTGGCTAACTACGGAATTACCCCTTTGATACTCACCGATTTTATAAGTGCCATTGACAATTTTGAAGGGTTAGTGCCGCAGCCAAGAACAAAACGCAGTGAGAAGAAAACCGATACTGCGAATTTGAATGCTGCTGTGAGTCAGGTGAAGAAGTTTTTGAACAACCGCATAGATAAATTGGCGGTGGTGTTTAAGGATGCCAATCCTGATTTTGTTAAGAATTACGATAATGTCCGCATTGTTGTTGACCCAAGAACCGACCATACAAAAATAGGCGTTTTTGTAACTGACAAAGAGGTAACCCGATAGCTGGAGCAGAAAGATGCTTTGATAAAGACAGGAGTCGGAAAATGGAAGTAAATACAAGCAGCCCTGCCTGACGGGAGGCAGGCCTGAGAGATTGGGACTGTTTGTGTTTTACGCAGTCCCAATAGTTGTCGGGAGCAAGGCAGAGAGACTGTGCTGAGGTGGCTGAGGATAATCAGAATTATTCACTCATTCCTATACATTCGCGGCTTCCATTTTAATTACAACATTTCTACAATGAAAAAAACTTCCTTCTTCAGTTTGCTGATTTGCATTGCCACCTTTATTTCTCCGCTATTTTCTTTCGCTCAAAACAACGATTCGGAATTCCCTGTAATCAATCCTGAAAACGTAACTATTGTGCGCGATAGCTTTGGCATTCCACACATTTTTGGAAAGACCGATGCTGAAGTGGCTTATGGTTTAGCCTGGGCAAATGCCGAAGATGCTTTTGCAATAACACAGGATTTGATTTACACGAGCAAAGGTTACATGGGAAGAAAGCAGGGTATTGAGGGAGCAGCAGTTGACTTTTTTGTTCACGCCATTGGTGCACGCGAATTAGTAGAGAAAAATTTCGAAAAAGATTTGTCTCCTGAATTCAAAAAGTATGTTGACGGATGGGTGCAGGGGTATAACGCTTATGCAAAAGCGCATCCTAACGAAGTGAAAGTGAAAAGTGCTTTCCCTATTTCTTCGCACGATATTGTTACAGCTTATGTGGTGATTATGTCGGCTTTGAGTTGGACTCAACATCAAGTAGCAGATGCGGTAGGCGGAAAATATGATAATGTGCCTTTGGTGTTTCCAACACATACAACTCCTTCAGTTGGTTCAAATGCATTTGCGCTCAATAGCACAAAAACAGTTGACGGCAAAACTTATCTCTGTATCAATCCGCATTTAGGAATGGAAGGACAGTTTTCTTTTTACGAAGCGCACTTACAAAGTGAAGAGGGATTGAACATTGAAGGCTGTATGTTTCAGGGAAGCACTTCGCTGGCAATGGGGGTAAATGAACATTTGGGTTGGGGCATGACCTGGAACACTTTTGATAAAGTGGATGTGTTCAAATTAAAAATGAACCCGAAGAAGAAACTCGAATACGAATTTGACGGCAACTGGGTGAAGCTGGAAAAGAAACCCGTTTGGCTGAAAGTGAATTTGAGCAAAAAGGGAAAATTTGTTTTGCCTGTGAAGAAGATGTCGTACTGGAGTAAGTACGGAGCAACGTTGAAGAGCGGCAAGAGTGAAAATTATTATGCAATTCGCTTTCCCGCAAACACAACTATACAAACCGGACAGCAACTTTATAAAATGAACAAGGCAAAAAATTACGATGAGTATTGGAATGCCATTCGCACACATGCTATTACGCTCTTTAATATTGTTTATGCCGATGACAAAGACAATATCTTCTACATCCACCACGGCATGATGCCTGACCGCGATACAACGATTGACTGGAGCGGTTTGGTAGCGGGAAATACTTCTAAAACGCTCTGGACAAAATTGATTCCGCTTGACAGCATGCCGAAAACAATTAACCCGAGTTGCGGTTATGTTTTCAATACGAACAACACTCCTTTTCATGCTTCCTCCAACGAATGTTGCGAGAATGGATATTGTTACACTTCACGAAAATTGATGGATATGCGCCCGGGTGATAACAACCGAGCACAACGTTTTACTGAATTAATTTCGGCTAAAGACAAATTCAGTTTGCAGGATTTGCACGATATAAAATTTGACATTACGTTTTCGCGCAAGGGCAATTTTGCAAAATCATTACAACCGCTTTACGATTTGGATGTAAAAAAATATCCCGATCTTAAAGAGCCGTTACAAATTCTTAATTCCTGGAATCGTGTTTCTGATATTCATGCCTACGCTCCTACCCTGCTGGGCTTATGCATCAAAACTATTTTCGACAAGTATCATTATGACGATGCAAATTTTGTAATGGGCTTTGACGTAAAAGAAGATGAATGGGTGAGCACGCTGCGTGCAACTTGCGATACTTTGAAATCTAACTTCGGAAGTATCAAAGTTGAATGGGGAACAGTTAACCGACTAGTGCGGGGCAATAAAGATTTACCGCTACGCGGTTTTCCTGATATGTTGAGTCCGAGTTATCCTAAAAAGATAGATGGTCGCCTTGCTTTCAAAGCTGATTACGGTGATACCTATACGATGCTCGCTTCTTTTGGAAAAAACGGAATGGAGAAATTGCAGGCACTTCAACCGCTTGGGAATTCATTGAACCCTACAAGCAAACATTACAACGACCAAATGGAATCATTTACAAAACAGGAAATGAGGACGTTGAGTTTGAAGAAAGAAGATGTGATGAAACGGGCAGAGAGTGTTTATCACCCTCAGTAGAGAAATGTCATCCTGAGCTTGTCGAAGGATGCGCTTCGACAAGCTCAACGTGACATAGTTTTATTTTTTCTGTAATCAGAGAAGAAACTGTTCCATTCAATCTGGAGCACACCTATAATTCCTTCTTTAATAATGTTGCGGCTCATTTTCGAAACACCTTCAACACGCTCTGTAAAAATGATAGGCACTTCAACTATTTTGAAACCGAGTTTACGTGCAGCAAATTTCATTTCAATTTGAAAAGCGTAACCAACAAAACGGATTTTGTTCAAGTCAATCGTTTCTAAAACATTTCGTTTGTAACAAATAAAACCGGCAGTAGGGTCTTGTATTTTAATTCCTGTTACCAGGTTTACATAGCGCGAAGCGTTCTTCGATAAACGAATTCTGTCTTTAGGCCAGTTGACAAAACCACCGCCTTCTACATAACGAGAGCCAACTGCTAAATCGCAATTCTGATTTTTGCAGGCCTCATACAAGCGAACTAAATCATCAGGATTATGACTGAAATCGCAGTCCATTTCAAAAATGTATTCGTAACTTTTTTCGAGTGCAAAACGGAAACCCGCGATGTAAGCCGTACCGAGCCCTTGTTTGCCGCTGCGTTCAATCAGAAAAAGTTTACCGGCAAATTCGGTTTGAAGTTGTTTTACTTTCTGTGCGGTGCCATCGGGTGAGCCGTCATCAATAATCAGCAAATCGAAAACGCGCGACAATGAAAAAACCTTGCGCACCATTTTTTCAATGTTGCCCAGTTCGTTGTAAGTAGGAATAATAACGAGGCTATCGCTCAAAACACAGTTTTAGAATATTAGCAAAGAGCGACAAAAGTAATTTTAGAATTTACTTTAATGAAAGCGTTGTGAAATTTTAATATCACAAATCCCACACGGTGGTTCTGCTGCTTCGCACGTAGTCTTTCATCTTCATCCAGAAGGCGAGAATCATATAGATGATAATAGGAGAACCGATGGTCATACAACTGGCGTAAATAAAAAACAGGCGAATGTTTTTCACCGGCATTTTCAACCGCTCGCCAATCCGCTCACAAACACCAAAGGCGTTTGACTCTACCAAAAATTTAAAAGTATCTACTTGTGGCATGTTGAGCTATTTGTTTTCGAATGTATGAAAATATCATTTCAAAATCTTACTTCCTATTGCACAATCCACACAGCGGAACTTATCGCAGTATTCATTCTTCAGTTGCAACAGTGCCTGCGACTCTGAAGTCGAAGAAGGAATTTGATTCAACTTCTTCCAACCAGTTATAATGGAATTACTTTCTGCTTCGCAGTTTTGCAATAGAGCAAAAGCTCTGTCGCAATACTCTTCATTGTCTTTGTATTTACCATACGCGAATAGCACAGGAGCTACTGCATTAATCAGCAAAGTATTTTTCATAGAAGTGCCCAAGTGCGAATTCACTTTCTTCGATGGCTTATCGAAACGATAATGATTTTGCCAATACTCCGAAACATCAACATCAAATAAGCGATGAATTGCTTTGACGTTTTTTGCTTCGAGAATTCTTGAAAACATTTTTGCATCGAAACACATTAAACCCGACAACTGAGCTAACCGAATAGTTGGGAAATTAGAAGGGCGTAAACGGAGAAACTTCCAAACCTTTTTATCCAGCGGTTGTAACTGATGCAATCGTTTTAGATAAAGGAACTCTTTTCGCAATTGTTTTGCGTACTCATCATCAAAATCTTCATCGAGCATTCCGGCTGTGCCAAAAACCATAGCTTCAATTTGCAACGGTTCATGAATATGTTTTGCCCAAACATTTACGCGTAGATTTTTTGCAAGTAACTGAAACGGTTCTTTGTTAATGCCCGCTCCTAGATAGCGTGCAATCATTTGAAACATCACCTGCTCCCAATCGTTTCCGCTTTCATTCAGCAGCTCGTCTATCTGCTCTACTTTCGCTTCTAGTCTTTCAATCAATAAACGCTTAAGAAAATTGCTCACCGTAAATTCGTCTGCTTCATGAAAGAACTTGGCGCACGGAATCCACGTTTTTCTTTTCTCCAATTCCTCATAACGATAAAGCACGGAAGGATGAATACGGCTCTTTAATTCAAGCGTTGGAATTTCTTCTCCGTTGCTTCGCAACGCCATTCTTTCTTTGGCTTCATACACTACGTGTAGAATCACATTGTTATAAGCCGCATCCTTGTCATGCTTATGCAAAAACCAATCGCCTGAACTGATATGAATTTCAACATTGCCCGCCCACAATGTTTTTCCAATTCTGATTTTTGCATTTTGAAAATCGGCTCCTGCATTGGTGTTGTGCGCGCCAGACTGAACTATTTCAATTCTCTCACCATTGGTGGTTACCAAATCTTTCGTGTCGAACAAACGAAACTTCCATATAAAATGAAGTAATTTTTCGTTCATAGTACATTCCACTTGGCTATAGAAAAGGATTGCTTTTCATCCACTGTAATCTTGCCTGAACCGGTGAGATTTTGAAAATTGATTTCACCTTTAACATTCACTTCTGCTTTTGCATGTACGAGCGAATCAGAAAATATTCTTTGCCAATCTTCGGTGGTAAAACGAATGCTTACCGGAAATGAAGTTTCTTTCCATCCGGGAGTTCCTTGATTGATTTCGCTGCTTAACTCACCTGCTTTTACTCCGTTGATGTAAAAATCCTCGCGAATGGTTTTGATGGTAGCCGAAAGAAAATTCGGATTGTGTAAATGAATCACTGATTGCAATTCGTAACCAGTAGTAGAAATTTCAGTGAGCTTGAAATCGTTTTGTGAGGAAAGCACTACATCTTTTCTATTGAGCAAAAGCACGGCAGCCGCCAATACAATAAAAATGAGCAAGCCGATTCGTTTAGGATTCATGTAAGTAAAAGTATTTTTGTTTTTCACATCGCGGTGCAAATTATTCACACGAGTCTGCTTCGCATTTCAATTCGTTTATTTTCACTCATAAATATTTCTGCATTGAAAATTATCGGCATTACAGGCACATTAGGCGCGGGCAAAGGAACCATTGTTGATTATCTCACCAAGCATCATGGCTTTCAGCATTTTTCGGTGCGTGGATATTTGAGTAAATTAATCAAAGCCAAAGGAGAAGAAATAAACCGCGATTCATTAGTGGCAACTGCCAATGAACTGCGTGCCCAAAACACACCGAGTTTTATTGCCGAAGAACTTTATCGCGAAGCAAAAGAAAGCGGCAAAGATTGTATTATTGAAAGCATTCGCACGGTTGGAGAAGTGAACGCATTGCATGCTAAAGGGAACTTCAATTTGTTTGCGGTGGACGCAGACCAGCATTTGCGTTACGAAAGAATTGTGGAGCGGGCATCGGAGACCGACAAAATAAATTTTGAAACTTTTGTAAAAAATGAAAATCGCGAAATGAATTCCACCGACCCGAACAAACAGAATCTTTCTGCCTGTATGCTACTGGCTGATTTCAAATTCACCAATAATGGCAGTTTCGAAAATTTATATGCCGAAATTGATTCAGCATTAAAACACATTTCAACTAAAATTTAAAAGACTATGAGTACTACTAAAGAAGAACACTACGTACGCCCGAGCTGGGACGAATATTTTATGGAAGTGATGGATGCTATAAGCAAGCGAGCTACCTGTGGCAGAGGACGAAGCGGATGTGTTATTTCGCGCGAGAATCAATTGCTCGTAACGGGTTATGTTGGTTCACCTGTTGGTTTGCCGCATTGCGATGAAGTAGGGCATCAAATGAAAAAGGTTATTCACGAAGACGGAAGTGTTACGGAACATTGTGTGCGCACGGTTCATGCTGAACAGAATGCAATTTGCCAGGCCGCAAAAAACGGAGTTGCATTAGATGGCGCTACACTTTATTGCAGAATGACACCATGCAGGGTATGTGCTATGCTTATTATCAACTGCGGTATTAAGCGTGTGGTTTGCCAACGGAAATATCATGCAGGCACAGAGAGCGAGGATATGTTTAAAACTGCGGGAGTTAAGTTGGAGTTCTTTCACGAAGAAGTGCAGCAATACGAAAAGGGGAAGAGTTAAATCCTTCTCTTCGCTAAATTCTTTCCATTTCAATTTTGGTAGAAGTAGTATCTAAAGCAGGGTCAACGCCATCATAAAACTTTATATGGTTGGCATCGCTGTTTAATTCAAATTGTTTTTGAGTGATCTTCTTCATATCAAATGTGCCATCAAAATAATTATCGAAGTGTAGCTGTATTTTGTTGAATTCATCTAAATGCCAGTTGCCGCCAACCACGTAACCAAAGGTGTCGTAAGTAATGTAGTAGGCAAACACAATATCATCGCGCTGAAAATCTACTTTGTAAGCGCAACAGTTATTTCCATTAGTATAATTGGAAAATCCGGTAAGGTAGTTAGTAGTTGAACCGCCTATGTAAACCTGATTAAAACGCCATAATCCATTTACCAAATTGTCTTCCTGGATTTTTTTACAAGAACTAAAACCAGCAGCAATCATGGCAAAAACAACAACTGGCAAAAAAAAATTTTTCATTTTCATAAACCTAATTTGAAGCTAAGTTATAAAATGATGCGCAGGGGGTGTGCAAAATTTGTAATTAATGCCTGTATACTTTAGTATATCAACCTATAAAAATGTAAAAACCGACTCAAATAAATTTTTGAATTGGCTTATGTCATTTGGTTATAAATCTTCATTTGCCGGTGGCTGTATTATTTATTTCAGACGAAGGAACCGCGATAGTTATATTCTCAACCGTTCCTCTAATTCCTAAACTTGGGGTATAGTCGTCTGAAGTTCTTGGTTTCTCTACCTGACATTTAAAATCTGCACTAATGGTCATGCTTTTGTGGTCGGCACTCCAAACTGCTTTTTTAATAGTCAGTTCAGTAGAAGCGGGATTGCTGTAAAATTTCTCCTTGTTGAATTCGAAACTCACTTTGCTTCCCGATGCTAAACCCACTACACCATCCTTTAACGAAAACTCCACACCAATTTTCTGAGGATTATAATTACCGCTCTTATCTTTTACATCGTTTCCGTATAAAATAACTTCAGCATTAGAGCCATCTTTAATAGTAGCTTCATATTTGTGGTCTTTGTGAGCATCAAAAGCAAAGCCATCAATACGTGCTGCAAATGGACCTCCGTTTAATACCGGTTCAAGCGGTTTGTGTGTTTCAATTCCTTTGAATGAACTGGCCATAATAATCATTGAGAACATGGTCATTGTAAAAAACAACTTTTTCATAGTAATTTATTTTAGTTACCACTTCTTACGCAATGTCTATAGAAAAGATTCATTCATTAAACTAAAATTTTGTTTCCCTATGATGTATTTGATATTATGCATATAATAGTTGCATCTTTTTCTAATCACAACACAGAACATTTATGCGATTTTTCCGTATGAGTAGCTTACAAGTATATTTGACTGTATTATTTACCACCAAAAGAAAATTGATTATGGCAACTCAGGAGGCAAAAGATTATTACTATCAAAAAGGTCGTCAGGATTTTTTAATTGGCTTTTACGAACAACCATTTCCAAGTCCAATGCTTATTGAACTTGATGAATTCGAAATGGGATGTAACAAATCGTATAAAAGCGGTTATGGCGATGCACAAGACGAATTGAAAAGAAGGTAAAAAATTGTTTTAGGTGAATACCGCTCTTAATTTAAGAGCGGTATTTTTTTGTCACAGATTAACTCCCCTTGTAATTAGTTTAAATTACATAATTGTAAAGATTTAGGTTCCATTACATTTATAATTTTTATTTCTCTGTGTAGTTATTTCACTTTTCATTACAGATAATTATTTTTGCGCTCCGAAAATGGTGGCTGTAGCTCAGTTGGTTAGAGTAGCGGTTTGTGGTACCGCTGGTCGTGGGTTCGAGCCCCATCAGCCACCCACCATAAGAGGATGTGGCGAAAGTTACATCCTCCTTTTTTTAAAATATAAAGAAAAAGCCCCGATTCGGGGCTTTTTCTTTATATCTATTTCAACTGAAGAATTATTCTGCAGGTGTTGTTTCTGTCTCAACCAAACGTTTCTCTTGAATACGTGAAGCTTTACCGGTTCTCTTACGCTGATAGAACAATTTAGCTCTGCGCACACGACCTGTTTTGTTCACCAAAATTTCGTCAACAAAAGGAGATGAAAGAGGAAATACTCTTTCTACACCTACACCGTTGCTCATTTTACGAACGGTAAAAGATTTAGTAGCACCACTTCCGCGCACTTGGATTACATCGCCACGGAACTCCTGGATACGCTCCTTGTTGCCTTCAGTAATTTTATATGATACAGTAATGTTATCTCCGGGACCAAACTGCGGATGCTTATTTACAGGGTAAAGTGCATCTTCAACGGCTTTTAATTTTGCATTCATGATTATTCGCTTTTATTGTTTTTTCAAAAGGCACGCAAAAATAGAAATGTTTAGTAGAAATGGAAATCAACCACATACTATTCTTCATTCAACAAATCGGGTCTGCGTGTTTTAGTTCTTTCCAATGCCTGTTCATGTCGCCAATCGTTTATTTTTTTCTCGTGACCCGAAAGCAAAACATCGGGCACAATCAAATCTTTAAAATTTTCAGGACGAGTATAAACCGGAGGCGAAAGAAGGTTATCCTGAAAAGAATCGGTAAGGGCCGATGTTTCATCATTTAATACACCCGGTAATAATCTGCCAATGGCATCGGTAAAAACCGCAGCCGCTAATTCGCCACCGCTCAATACATAATCGCCAATTGAAATTTCTTTGGTGATATAAAGCTGACGAATGCGTTCATCAATACCTTTGTAATGTCCGCAAAGAATGATGAAACTATTTTTGAGCGAAAGTGTGTTCATCATTTTCTGATTCATCACTTCACCATCGGGTGTCATGTAAATAATTTCATCGTAGCTCCTCTGCTTTTTCAAATGCTCAATACAATTTGAAATGGGTTCGCACATCATTACCATTCCGGCGCCACCGCCATATTGATAATCATCTACCTGCTTTTGTTTGCTCGTTGAAAAATCGCGCAGGTTAATCACGTTTACTTCGAGCAAGCCTCTCTCCTTAGCGCGTTTTAGTATAGAATGGCTAAACGGACTTTGTAATAAGTCGGGAACTACGCTGATGATGTCGATTCTCATGCTTAGTATTTATATCTCCAGCATTCCATCGGGAAGGCAGAAATAAATTTCCTTTTTGCGCTTATCTATTTTCATGATGAACTCTTCTACAAAAGGAATAATAATTTCTTTCTCATCCTTGTTTTTGAGCACACAAAGAAGTTGCCCGGGGTTCTCCATTATTTCAGTTACTTCTCCAATCAATCCTTCAGTTTCTTCATTGGCTTTGTATCCTATAAGAAAATCATAAACGCCTGCATTATCTTTAAAGAAAGTCTCCGCCTCTTTTTCTGAAACATAAATTTCAGTACCGCTGAACTGCTTTGCTTTTTCAGGAGTGGTAATTTCTTCGAACGAAAGAAACCCTTCGTTGAATCCATTCCATTCCAATTCTCTTACAAACCACGGAAGGTAGTTTCCGTTTTTGTAAAACATGAAATGTGCAGGTATTTTCTTTTTGCTTTTGAGTTCGCGGAAGAATACAAAACGAAAAGCCCCCGTTAATCCGTGGGGCTTTCCAATTTTTCCGACTGAAATAAATGATTCAGCCATAGTTGCTATAATTATTCTGCAGGAGTTTCTGTAGTCTCAGGAGCAGCAGTTTCTGCTGATGCTTCTGTAGTAACTTCAGGTGTTGCTTTAACTGCCGGTGCATCTGCTGTTTTCTTAGCCTCTTCAGCTGCTGCTAATGCTTCCTTACGTTTTGCTTCACGGTCTGCTGCTTTCTTTTGTTCGTTTTCCAAAAGTTTAGCTGCTATTTCAGTTTTGTCTTTGTGATGTTTTTTCTCGTGGTCAAGCACTTTGTTTTTGTGCTCGTCTACCCACTGCAAGTATTTTTGTTCAGCTACTTCAGCAGTAAAAGAACCTTTAGCTACTCCACGTAACAAGTGTTTCTTGTAAAGAATGCCTTTGTATTTGAAAATTGCCTTTACCGTATTGGTAATTTCAGCGCCCTTAACTAACCAGTCAACAGCTTTGTCAACGTTTACGTTGATAGTTGCGGGTTTAGTAAGTGGATTGTAATCACCGATTCTTTCGATGTATTTACCATCGCGAGGAGCGCGGCTGTCTGATGCTACAATGTGGTAAAATGGACGTTTGCCTCTACCATGTCTCTGAAGTCTAAGTTTTACTGCCATGTCTAAAATGAATTTTAGGATTGGTTAATTAATATTTCCTTTAAAAAGGAGCGCAAATATAACCGAAGAATGTTTTTATCCAAATAGTTTGAAACAGAATGTTATTGAAATTCACCCAGCGGTTGAGGAAAAGCGTGAATGAAAATTATATCTCAACAAAGCTAAAAAAGATGCAGCTTGTTTTATATGTCCTGCAATATGTATTCCATGCTTTGTCAATAAAAATCTGCAACTGTATATAGTAATGACCGTAAGCCTTATTGCCATGGCTAAAAATATTTTCCTCTCTTTTGTTTTTCTTACCTGTTTAGGAAGTGCAATTGCTCAAACACCAACTATCTGGTATTTAGATGCTGATAATGACGGATATTACCTTAGCAGTACTTCCTCTATCGGTTCGCCCGGACCAGGTTATAACCAAACTGCAACACAAAACGGAGATTGTGATGACACAGACCCAGCGGTACACGCTACATACAGTTTTTATGTGGATGACGATTATGATGGCTATGGCACAGGAAGTTTAGTAAGCGTATGTGCTGTCAGCAGTAACACACCACCTGATGGATTTTCTTTGAATAACACTGACTGCTCATCGTTAGATGGAAATAAATGGCAAATGATAAACGGCTATGTGGATGCCGATGGAGACGGCTATACAACAGGAAATTATATCCCCGTTTGTAGCGGAGCATCCTTACCTTCAGGTTATGCTGCTATCAGTTTGGGTTCAGATTGCAACGATGCCGCTGTTATAGGAGGTGTGGAAATTTGCGGAAACGGAATTGATGATGATTGTAACGGATTAATTGATGAAGGATGTCCACTCTCTGTTCTCGGAATTGTTCATCATGAAGTATGTAATCTGGCATCAAACGGTTTTATTGATATCACCGCATCGGGTGGTGTTTCTCCGTATTCCTTCTTATGGAGTTCGGGACAGGTTACGGAAGATATCGCAGGTTTAGCACCAGGTACTTACACCGTAACCGTTACAGGTGCTGACAATGCTACAACTACTGCTTCATTCGACATTTATCCTTTAGGAGCAAGTTCCTTTCCGCAAATACCCGGATATATCAATGGAAGCAATTACGTATGCATTGGAGATATAAAAACCTATACAGTCCCTCTTGACATCAACACCGGAACTTATATCTGGACTGTTCCTGCACACGTAAACCTTATGTCGGGGCAAGCAACTAATACCATAAAGGTTCAATTCTTAGCGGGCTTTAATTCATCAACCATTAAAGTACGCTCATCTAACTGCATGGGCACTTCTACTTACCGTGTACTGACTATAAACAAATCTACAGTTCCAATTATACCAACAGTTATTTCGGGTGCTGTAGCCGTGTGCCCCGGTACTTATACTTATCAGGTACCTGCAGTAGCAAATAACATCTATACCTGGACAGCTCCTCCTTTATCAAGAGTAACAGCTGGTCAAGGGACTAATTTCATTACATTAACCGTTTCAGCAGGGTTTACCACAGGAATTTTAAGTGTAAGAGCAAGCAATTGCGCAGGAACCGGTGCACCACGAAATCTTAATTTGATTACTACACCGGGAGCTCCGGGTGTTATCAGCGGACCTACCAATTCGGTATGTGGTACTACTACAGGTTTGGTTTATTCTATTGCGCCAATTACAGGTGCAAGCAGTTATCAGTGGACTGTAACAGGCGGGTCTATCGTATCGGGACAGGGAACTACCAGCATCGTAGTAAATTTCCCTTTAGTGTTCGTATCAGCAATTATAAAAGTAAGAGAAATAACAACCTGTTCTTCGAGCGGGGCTCTAAGAGGAATAACAGTGTCTCAAAAGCCTGCAACTCCAACTGCTATTGCAGGACTTACTTCAGCCTGTGCCACTGCAATAAATACCTATAGTATCATAGCAATAAATGGTGCCGCATCATATAATTGGACAGTACCGGTTGGATGGAGTATTATATCAGGAGCAGGAACAACAGCTGTAGATGTTTCAGCAGGTAATGTGGCAGGTAATATAACTGTATCCGCAAGTAACGGATGCGGAACCAGTGCAATCAGAACAAAAGCATTAACAATTAATGCGGGTTGCAGAACTGCGAACCCTGATGCTATTGACGAAGAACAGGAAGAAAGTGTAAATTTTACAGAGTTGGAGGTTTATCCCAATCCATTTAGAAATCGATTTACTATTGAGTTTGTTGCTGCCAGTGGAGAGAAAGTAGAATTAAAACTGTTTGATATAACAGGAAGGTTGGTAAAGGAGCAAATTATCAATTCAGCAGAGGGTATCAACAAAACAGATTTGGATATAGGCACTGAAGCATCGGGAGTCTATTTGTTTTCGATATACAAAGACAATACCTCAAAACGTATCAGGATAGTAAAAGAGTAGGCACATAATCTCTAAAAGCAAACACCGCTACAAAAACAGGGTTTGCTTTTACAATCCATTTGTTTTGGCTTCATTCCATATAGCATCCATTTCACCGAGTGTCATATCGTTTAAAGTTTTGTTCATCGCTTCTGCTTTTTCTTCAATGAACTTGAATCTGCGAATGAATTTTATGTTGGTTCTTTCCAAAGCCGCTTCAGCATCTATTTTTAAAAAGCGCGAATAGTTAACGAGCGCAAAAAGTAAATCGCCAAATTCTTCTTCAACTGCAATTTCAGACTTCGGACTTCCGACTTCGGACTGTAACTCCTCCATTTCTTCTTCTACTTTCTTCCACACATCTTCAATATTTTCCCATTCAAATTTTACCTGCGCGGCTTTGTCCTGTATGCGATATGCTTTAATCAACGAAGGCAATCCATTTGGCACACCTGATAAAACAGATTTTTTCCCTTCGCGCATTTTCAACTGCTCCCAGTTTTTCTTCACGTCTTCTTCGTTGTTCACTTTTACATCAGCATAAATATGCGGATGCCGATAAATTAATTTCTCGCACAAATCGTTTATCACTTGTGCCATATCGAACTCCCCTTTCTCCTCTCCTATTTTTGCGTAGAAAACCAAATGCAAAAGCAAATCACCCAATTCTTCTTTCAGGTTTTTCATATCGCCTTTCAAAATAGCATCGCTTAATTCGTAGGTTTCTTCAATAGTCAAAGGGCGCAGTGTTTCTAAGGTTTGCTTTCTATCCCAAGGACATTGTTCACGCAACTCGTCCATAATTTTGAGAATACGCGCAAAGGCATCGAGTTTTTCCTGCATAAATTATTAGTTCGTTTTTATGAATGAAGAGGTAACTTTTTTACCCAGCGCATTCATATTGATTCGGTAAGAGCCTGCTAAAAGATTTTTCACATCGAGTTGAACGGTGTTTCTGCCCGCAGTAAATTCCTGTGTTGTGTTTGTTACTATTTGCCCGAGCGCGTTGTAAATTTTCACTCCTGCTTTTCCGCCTTGTAACGATTCTATGCGCAGTTGCAATTCGTCTTTCACCGGATTTGGATAAACGAAAAAAGAAAAATCATAAGCAGGTTGGCGGGTTATAGTAGCGGTATCCCAAATAATAAATTGATGCGGGTCGAAGATTAAACTATCAGCAAGAAATGAAACAGGAAACGAAAATGTTTCGCCTGAAAAATGATGGTCAATGATAATCGTGGTGTCACGATTTCCATTTTTTATAAACAACGGCAGCGGCATTTCAAAAAATGAAACCGATGGGTCGCTTTGCGTTTGATCAACCATTACGGTAATTATATTTTCAAAATTCTGTGACCAGGTCAAATGATATGTGGGAAATCCTTTGCCGTAAATCCAATCAGCAAAAAACTGCGATAAATCTTTTCCGCTTTCAGCTTCAAAATGATGTTGCAAATCTGAAGTTGACGCAAACGAATAAGCAAGATTTAGATCACTCAAATATTTTTTCAATGCACTGTAAAAAAATTCATCGCCCAAAACAAAGCGAAGCATATGCAATACCATTCCTCCCTTTGCATAGGAAAGATGTCCGTTGAAAATTCTTCCAACACTCGTGGTATCATCGCACCAAACCGAACCATGTGGCTCAGCAAGAGCGGCACCACGCTTTTGCGATTTGTAGATTTCCCACCATTGCGGACCAATATGTTCATAGCACAACCCTGCAAGATAAGTTGCAAAACCTTCATTGAGCCATATGTCATTCCATGTGCTGCACGTGAGTTTATCTCCAAACCAATGATGCGCAAGCTCGTGAGCCGTTAATTCAAAACCATAACCGGTTTGAAAAGTCATAGTTTGGTGTTCCATACCTCCGCCCCAACCAAATTCTGCTATACCATATTTCTCTTCGTAAAATGGGTATGCACCAAACAACGTATCATACAATTGCATGAACGCAGTGTAATCAGGAATGTGTGACTGCGCATCGGCTAAATGTTCGGGATATGCATAAACACTCATCAACAGTGTATCGCCATTAAAAGGAATGTAATGATTGAATGTGGTATAGTTAGTGACTGCAAAACAAACCAGGTAAGCCGCTATTGGATAACGATGTTTCCAATGTGTTGTCTTCAAATTTCCATTGATGGTTTCTTCTACAAGTAAACCATTGCTTGCCACTTTGAACGTATCTGGCGCGGTAACGAGAATATCAATCGAATCAATTTTATCACTTAGGTTTTGTTTGCACGGCCACCAGTCTTTAGCACCATAAGGTTCAGAGAGTGTCCAGATGATAGGCACACTATCATGCAACCCTTGCGCAAACGAACCGAAACCGGACCCCGTTGGCACTCCCTGATAATAAACTGCAATGGAATCAGTTTGAGTAGCTGGAATTGCCGATGGGAAATTAGCGTGAATAATTTCGTTGGTATGCGAAAACGAAATCGAAGTGTTGTGATAGATAATGCTATCCACCCTAAGCGAATCGCTCAAATCAAATTCTATAACATTAGAAGCAGAAGCAGGAATGAAATATGTGGTCACTTTTCCCGTTATGTATTTTACGCTTGGGTCAATTATCAATTCCAGTCTATGATAAATTACGTTCTCATTATTAGCTGCACCGCCCAAGGTAGATTTATGTAAATGCAGAAAATGTTTTTTCTCATTCTCCACAATTTCGCTGAGTGCATCCTGTGCTTTTATTGAGATTGAAAAAAGTAAAAGAGAAAAAACGAAAGCCAGTTTTTGCATCGATTGTCAAAGATAATAAAGTGTGAAAGTAATTTCACACAATCAGAAAACTGTTGCCCTTTACTTTGAACAACATCACTTCTTTTTCTTCTTCAAAATATCGTGCCCGCCTTTTTTCTTTTTGGTTTCGAGATATTTCTTATTGTATTTATTGGGTTCAGTTTCAACTGAAACATTTTCTACAATTTCTAAACCATAGCCAATTAAGCCCACGCGCTTTTTCGGATTGTTGGTCATCAATTTCATTTTTGTAATGCCGAGGTCGCGCAGAATTTGTGCGCCCACACCATAGTCGCGTGCATCCATAGGCAAACCGAGGTGAAGATTGGCTTCATACGTATCGTATCCCTGTTCCTGTAATTGATAGGCACGCAGTTTATTGAGCAAACCAATACCTCTTCCCTCCTGCTGCATATACAGCACCACGCCTTTACCGTGTTTCTCAACTGTCTTTAACGCGGCAGCAAGTTGGTCGCCACAATCACAACGCAAAGAGCCAATGATATCGCCCGTTAAACACGAAGAGTGAACGCGCACCAACACGGGCTCGTTCTTTTTCCATGTTCCTTTTATGATAGCAAGATGCGGTTCATTAGTGCCAACTTGCGAGTAAGCACGCACTTTAAATTTTCCGTACTTCGATGGCATATCCACTTCTACTTCGCGCTTGATTAAGCTATCGTGTTTCATGCGATACTCAATCAAATCTTTGATAGAAATAATTTTGAGGTTATGCTTCTTTGCAATAGCCAACAACTCCGGCAGTCGCGCCATAGAGCCGTCTTCGTTCATCACTTCCACCAATACTCCGGCTTCTTCAAAGCCCGCCATTCGGGCTAAATCAATTGTTGCTTCGGTATGACCAGCTCTGCGTAACACACCTCCAGTTTTTGCGCGCAGCGGAAAAATATGTCCTGGACGTGCAAAGTCTTCGCCTTTCGCATTTTTATGAATAAGTTGTTGAACTGTTTTTGCGCGGTCAGTTGCCGAAATACCTGTAGTGCAACCATGACCCAACAAATCAACCGATACAGTAAATGCAGTTTCGTGGTTCGAAGAATTCTTCTGCACCATAGGATGTAAGTCCAACTTATCGCAAAGGTCTTCGCTCATAGGCATGCAGATTAATCCGCGACCTACAGTAGCCATGAAGTTGATGATTTGCGGAGTTACATTATGCGCGGCAGTAATAAAATCGCCTTCGTTCTCGCGGTCTTCGTCATCTACTACAATAACGAGTTTGCCGTTCTTGATTTCTTTAATGGCTTCGGGAATGGTATTCAGTTTCATTGTTGTGTTACGAGTTATGGGTTGCGAGTTACGGGTTTAAAATTTCGTTGTTCAAATGTTTCTTTCTGTTCTGTTCCATGCATTTGTTTCTACACCCTTTACAAAAACCAGAAATCCTTTTGCGAGGGCAAGGTTCATGATAATAAAGTAAGAACCAAAACGCAGAAGCGGTAAATGCAGATTTATTTTTTTGAAGGCTGCGTCAATCATTGGAGAAAGCAACAAAAAGCATTGTAACAAAAATGTGAGTTGGTAGAATGTATTGAGTTGAATCAGGAATAAATTGGAAACAAAAGCCAAGAGCAAAAATAAAGGACCGAACCAGCGAATTACTTTGTGAGAAAGAAAACAAAACGATACCGCATCGAAACGAAACAGTTGTTTCCAATAAACAGCCAGGTTTTGAAAATTGCCCGCCTGCATGCGTGCTTTGCGATTGAACTCATTTTCCATTTCGTTCGAAACATCTTCGTAGCAAATTGAATTCAATTCAAGAATGGCTCTCTTGTTTTTAGCCAGCACGTTCATGCTTAAATAAAAGTCATCAACAATAAATTTTGGTGGAATAGGCAGCCAGCAATCAGCACGCAAGGCATAACCGCCACCAAAAGCTCCCATCATTGTTCCCCAGTTTAAACCTTCGAAATATTTAATGCCGTTCTCTCTTTGTATGTAACTGGTTTCCTGAAATGAAATGCCGTCTTCTCTAACTCCTTTGTTTAAGATGTTTGCACCTACCAATGAGATATTCCCGTTCTTAAAATGTTTTACCATTTCGTAAACGGTATTGGGTTCAAAAAAAACATTGGCATCTGTAAACAGGAGAATGTCCGTTGATTTATTCAATCGGTTTTTTACTTCAAGCATCAGTTTGTTCAATACGTTGGGTTTACCGTTTCTTCCTTCGTAGTTAAAGAACTTTACTGTTGGAAATTGTTGAACAATGGAATTAGAATTATCAGTTGAATTATCGGAGCCGATATAAACGTGAAGCTTATTCAAAGGATAAGAAGTAGAAAAAACGCTCTCCAACTTTTGCCTGATTACTTTTTCTTCATTGTAAACAGACATAAGCAAAAACACGTTCGGCAAATCAGAATCAGTCGATGAAAAACTAATTGAATTCGGCTTCTTCCCTTTTGAAAACACATTCAGCAAAAGCGGAAACAACACGTATGAATGAAACATAACGAGCACACAAAGCCAAAAAAGAAAAACTGAAATCATATTTGTTGACGATAGAAAGCAGTCAGCTTATCAAATACTTTTTTGTTCTGAAAATTTTCGAGTGCGAATGTATGCGCATTCTTCGCAATCCTTTCGCGGTAGGCAGCATCGCTTAAACACCTGCCGATTTTCTCTATGAATTCATCGGCACTATCGGCAATCAAAATATTTTCTCCGTCCGTCAATCCCAAACCTTCCGCAGCAATAGTAGTAGCAACGATACATTTACCTAGTGCCATACCTTCCAATATTTTAATTCTGATTCCGCTACCTGAAATAATGGGAACAATCATTATACCGCCTTTCAAAACAAACTCTTTTGCATCGGGCACTTCACCTATTGGCAGAAGTTTTTCTGTCTTCACGGACTTCATTTTCTCACTCATCTTCTTTCCTGCAATCACAAACTTTAAATCTGGGAAAGCTGATGAAAGTTTAGTCCATACCTCTGCAATAAACCATTCTACTCCCTGCTCGTTCGGCAACCAATCAAAAGAACCAATCAAGAACAATGGATTCACTTCCGCATTTCCTTTGGGGCATTCATCAGCAATATCCATGCTTGCAGGAACAATAATTGTTTTTGCAGCAGGACAAAAATCCTTAATTGTTTGCTCGTCTTCTCTGCTAATTGCCATCGTCACATCCGTTTGCTCCAAGGCAGTAAACTCGAAATTGCTCAATCGCTTTGCCTGTAAGCCCAGATACCATTTCTTGAAAATATTGACTGTGTTTGCAGCAGTTCGCTGCCATATCACATGCTCCACATTATGCGCGCGCATAGAAACAAAAGCTTTGGAAAATCTTCGAATCGTAGGAATGTAAAGCGCAGGTGGCAGACCATCAATGTGCACCACATCGAAATTGTTCTGTTGCAGAAGTTCCTGCAATTTGGCATCAAACACTTTTGATTTAAACCTTTCAATCAAATACGATTCACCTGTAAACAGATTAATCAGAGCATCTACCGGTTTTATTTTATTGTCAATATACACGTCATGAAGAGTAGCATAATTTAACAGCGAATCCTTCAGCAAACTTCTGTCTACAAAATGCTTTGCTGTGTTCATGGCAAGTGCAGTAACTTCTGCTCCGCTTTCAGCATAACCCTTAACAAAACTAAAAGCACCAATAGCACCTCCGTCATTTAAAGGAAAAGGAATTCTGTTCAACAATATCAAAACACGAAGTTTGCCCGAGGCAGAAACAGTCATTTCTTCTTTTAGATTTGCGCGCGAATGTAGCAATTTGAGAATTCGGAAATTCGTAATTACAACTGATGTATAACAATAAAAAAGTAGTCGTAGTTCTGCCGGCTTATAACGCAGAAAAAACTTTAGAGCAAACCCTGCGGGAAGTGCCAATGGATGTGGTAGATGAATTGATTTTGGTGGACGATGCCAGTAAGGACGATACATTCGGCAAGGCAAAACAACTTGGTGTTCATCATGTAATCAAACACGAGCAGAATAAAGGTTATGGCGGCAACCAGAAGACTTGTTACACTAAAGCTTTAGAGATAGGTGCAGATATTGTGGTGATGCTTCATCCCGATTACCAATACACGCCCAAACTTTTAACGGCAATGATTTCCATTATCGGCAATGAAGTTTATCCGGTGGTTTTCGGTTCGCGCATTTTAGGTGGCGGTGCACTCAAAGGCGGCATGCCGAAGTATAAATATGTTTTCAATCGCTTTCTTACGCTTACACAAAATATTTTGATTGGCGAAAAGCTTTCCGAATATCACACAGGTTATCGGGCATTCAATCGTGAGGTACTAACTTCCATCAAGTTCATGAACAACAGCGATGATTTTGTTTTTGATAATCAAATGGTATCGCAGATTTTTTATAAAAACTTTCAAATTGGTGAAGTGACTTGTCCTACTAAATACTTTGAAGGAGCAAGCTCTATTAATTTCAGTCGCAGTGTAACGTATGGTTTGGGTTGTTTGCAAGTTTCGCTGCTTCATCGCTTATGCAAATGGGGAATTTTGAAAAGTGATTTGTATTAATTTCACACGGTGCTACAGAACATCAACAGAGAAAATTTTTATCAAACATTAAACAGGTTTTCTACTCCCGAGTTAGAAAATCTGATTCAGAAGTTTCCGTATTTCCATCAGGCTCATTTGCTGCTTGCAAAAAAATATCAGCAAGAAAACAGTGCAAAGTTTGATGAACAACTTCAGTTAGCAGCACTTTATTTACAGGATAGAGATTTACTCTTCGCTATTTTCAACGAAACAAATATCTCCTCTCCTGTTTTTGTTGTTCCATCTATTCCTGTTGTCCAGGAAGAAGTAATTTCAGAAAAAGAAGAAATTATTGTTCAGGAAGAAATCTTGCTTACTGAATCTGTAATCAAAACTTCGCCTGTTGAAGAAGCCGTTGAAGAGTTAGAGCAATTGAAAGAAGAAGAGATTTTACTGGAAGCACAAAACGAAGAACTTGAAACCCAGGAAACGGTTGATACAACTGTTGAAGAAGAATTTATAGCCGAAGAAAAATTCAATGTAAGCGAGCCGCACACTTTTGATGAATGGTTGAAAGCCTTTGGTCAAAGAGACACTATTAAAATTGAGTTTGTTCATGAAGAAATTCCTACTGAACCCGAAAAGCAGGATGAAGAACTCGACAAAATAATTTTACAAAACACTGCTGTTCGTTTACACGAATTAGTTGAAGGCGAATCGAATTACTCTAAAGGATTAAATGCATTTATCGAAGAACAAAAGCAAAAGCATAAACAATCTGAAACAAAAGTTCCTCATAACGAAAATGAAATGAGTGCTGATATGGTGACAGAAACTTTAGCTAAACTTTATGAAGGGCAGAAGAAGTATCAGAAAGCCATTCGCGCCTATGAAGTGCTGGCATTAAAATATCCCAAAAAAAATGATTTCTTTGCCGCCCGAATTATTCAACTGAAAAACCTTTTATAATCATGTACGCTTTCGTTACCATTCTAGTTATTATTGTTTGTGTGCTCCTTGGAGCAGTAGTTTTAATTCAAAATCCTAAAGGCGGTGGCTTAAATGCCTCTATGAGCGGTGTGGGTCAGCAATTACTTGGTGCAAGACGCTCTACCGATGTAATTGAAAAACTTACCTGGGGTTTTGCTCTGGCTCTTTTAGTGTTTTGCCTCTCTACTTCTTTCTTTGTTGAAAAAGGAAAGGCAACTAAAAAAGATGTGGTTCAAAAATCAGAAATTGAGCAGATGCAAAATCAGCAACCGTTTAATGGTAGTCTTCCTGCCGGAGGAAACAAACCAGCACCAACCAAGTAAAAAATATTTTCTTTTTCTGTAAAGGCATCTATCTCATAAAGGCAGGTGCCTTTATTATTTCCACACCTTAAATAATTTTGTGAGAAACGAGTTAGCGATAATTCCGTTGCAAAATTTATTTTCGCCTTATTAAATAACAAAAACAAAAATCATTATGAAAAAAGTAAAACATCTGACATTCGTGGCGGGAGTTTTCTTCTCCCTCACCTTTGCGGCATGTGGAGAGAAATTTGCACCGCTAAGTCAGGAGCAAATCAATGCACAGGTTGATTCATTATTCAATGCACAGAAAGATGCAAAATTAGCTGAGTTACAAGCTGCTTGCCAAAGCGGATTGGAAGCACAGGTAAACGCAGCTGTTGAAGCTAAGAAAGCTGCTGCTGCTGAAACTGCTACTAAATAATTTGTGAACCACTAAAACAAAAAAGACAATGAAAAAAATATTCATGACATTTTCGGCAGTTGCTACTTTTTCAGCAGCTATCGTATTAACCTCTTGCAATAATGCAGAGCAGGTAAAAAAACAAGTTGACGAACAAAATGCAAAAATTCAAGGCGCAGTTGACGAAAAACTCAATGGCTTAAATGAAGAAGTAAGCAAAACATGTGCAGCTACAGTTGATTCATTAGCTACTGTAGCTTTTGACGCATGGCAGGCTGAAGAAGCTAAGGCGCATAAAGGAAAGAAACCTGCACCAAAGCCAGCACCAAAACCAAAAGAAACTAAAGTTGAACCTAAGAATCCTAAGCAAGATAGATTCGACAATCCGAATGGAGGTAAAACTGTAACTAAGGAACAAACAGACGCAAAGGGCGATAGATTTAAAGACCCTAACGCTCCAAAAACTGTAACCCCTGAAGAAACAAAGAAGAAAGGTGACAGATTTAAAAATCCTCAGTAAACTCAAAAAAAAACTATGGTTTAGTCCAAGATCCTGTATAAGCAATTGAAGTTTCAGGGCTTACAGTAGCATTGATAATTTTATAATTCCATGTAAGCGTTTTGTTGCTCAATGTAGCAGTTCCTTCTACAAAATAGTTATCTCCATCAGGTTGTTGTCTCGCAACAGTTAATGTTGTTCCATCAACAGTTCCTTTTACATTATTCACAAAGTAGCTGTCAGAAAAATTGCTAGAAATAAGAACATCATTAATAGCTGAACCACTTCCAACTGTTACAGAATAGATTAAAGCCCCAGGGTTATCTGTTGCTGAATAAGTTCCTGCAAACTTAGTTCTAACTTCGGTTTTGCAATCACTGCCCTCGTATCCTTTGTCACAAGTTTTAGTACAAGAAGATACAGACACCATTGTTGCTAATATTGCAACGCCTAAGATTCCTTTGAAAATTTTGTTCATAATGATTTTGTTTAAGTTATAAAATTTAGTGGCGCAAATGTAGAAAGTTAACCAAAACAGACAAGCGAAGTTTACGTTAAGTAATTATTGTTTTGTCCACACTCCGGTGTAATTTGTAATAATAAAAGGGGTATCTGTTTTGTTGGTTAGTGTATAAGTCCAGTTAATCGTTTTGTTGTCGCTACTCATAACCCCACTTCCTATAGCATACGTTTTACTCGTATCTATTTTTTGGTCGGTAGGAAAAATTGAAATGGTATTTTCCAAAACAGTTGCCTTTACCGCTTTATAATACCTGTTGCCCGAAAAGTTTTTCGACATAACTAACTCTATAATATCGCTGCCATCAGTAATCGTATCTGTATAGCTTAAAGAGCCCGGATTATCTACTGCGTTCCAAATGCCTTTGAATTTATCGCGTTGCGGCACATCGCAGCGTTTGCCTTCGTACCCTTTATCACAGGCTTCGCGGCAGGAGGATAGAATGAATGGTATGAAAAATACGGGTAGAAGATATTGAAGAAGAAAATTTCGTTTCATGCGTTTGAATATGTGGTGTGGCAAATCTAAAAAGTTTAAGACATGGCAAAACTAAAAGAGGTTGTGATGTAGAGTGAGGTTACCGAAACTAGACCTGCCCGTTTTGTTGAGGCGGGCATGTTGTATCAGTTCAATTACTAAATGCAAGACTGCTGACTTGGTAAAGATGAGAAAACGTAAAGCGTGCCTGTGCTACCAATACGGGCTATGTAAGGGCGAGAACCGTTTATTGAAAAGCGCGAACCATTTATGGTATTGCGCGAATGACTTATGGAAAGGCGCGAACCGTTTATGGCATTTAACAAATTGGGTAAAAGAGGCTTATAATCAATGGGTTGCAAATTTAAGTTTTGGGTTTAGATAGGAAAAGTGACGAAAAGTCAGGAACCAACCTAGGTTGGGAATAACAAGTCTTTTTTTTAGTAAACAGTTCTGATTTTTAAGATAGTGTATTATTTATGTGTTCTTAAATGTAGATTAAAGATGAACAAGAACAAAGACTTTAAAAACCCCATTGTATTTTCTACCAATCCTGATTTTAAAGAGGAGGAAGAAATAAATAAGCAAGAGGCAGTTTCGCCCGCACAGCAAACACTTTATATTTCTTTGGAAAGATTAAAAGGCGGCAAGGTGGCAACGGTTGTCGACAGTTTCATTGGGAGTGAAACCGATTTGGAAACGCTAGGTAAACATTTGAAAAGTAAATGCGGAGTGGGTGGAACTGTGAAAGACGGAATAATCCTGCTACAAGGCGAACACCGCGATAAAGTGATTCAGCTTCTTTCGGCACAGGGATATAAAACAAAGAAGAAAGGCGGTTGATGTTTTGATAC
>CANJRM010000012.1 GCA_947476645.1 Bacteroidota bacterium | reverse complement strand
GTAGATTATTTGGTGGAAAAGTACGGAATATCGCGAGATAGGTTCATAGTGAAATACCAAGGTGGTAAGAAAGCAGCTACCGGCACACCTTACGAAAGAAAGATGAAGAACAAGGTTGAGTTCCGTTACGCAAATGATGGAGAAACGGGTGATAGTAACCCTCCGGCTCCGCATCCGGGATTGAAGGCTGGCTCGAATAAATAAGAGCAACTCATACAAAAACAAAACGCCAATCAATTTGATTGGCGTTTTGTTTTTGTATGAAATTCAAATCAAGGTGCGAGTCGCTTTATTTTCCAAGCGCCATTTTCCAATTCGTAAACTATGCGGTCGTGGAGACGGCTGGCACGACCCTGCCAGAATTCGAAGTAGTTTGTTTTAAGAATATAACCACCCCAGTTTTCAGGACGATTGGTTTCGCCTGATTCTTTTAGTGCTTCTAATTTGTCTTCGAGAAATTCTCTTGAAGGTATTTCTTCGCTTTGCTCAGAAACGATTGCACTTAGCTTGCTTTCGAAAGGACGTGAGGCGAAATATTTTTCTGAAAGATGCGCTTCAACTTTTTCAATGGTTCCTTCCAGCCGAACTTGTCGCTCTAATTTGTCCCAAAAGAAAAGCAATGCTGCAGAATTGTTTTCTGAAATTTCTTTTCCCTTCCGGCTGTGGTAGTTGGTATAGAAGATAAACCCTTCTTGACTAAATGCTTTGAGCAGAACAATGCGCGATGATGGTTTGCCATCTTTTGTTGCGGTAGAAAGTGTCATGGCGTTGGGCTCAAGGATGCCGTCATTAGTGGCATCTTCTAACCACCAACCAAATTGCTCGTAAGGATTAGGAGAAATTTTTTTCTCGGTCAACTCATGTTTGGTGTAGTTGCGCCTGTTATCGTGTAGGTCTTTGGAAGATGACATGGTGAAATTTTTCAGCGGCAAAATTATTTAAATAAAAGGATAGAGGAGTTGATTGAGGTCAGGAGTTTGAGAATAG
Source organism: Bacteroidota bacterium (assembly GCA_947476645.1). GTDB lineage: Bacteria > Bacteroidota > Bacteroidia > Chitinophagales > LD1 > Bog-950. Next base: position 51,090 of record CANJRM010000012.1, on the reverse strand, counting down.
TTCTTTGCATTAGTCAGGATTTTCTGAAGCGGGAGATTGAAAGGATGAAGGTAGATATGGATTTTCTTGAGACGGGTGAAGATTATGGGATGGCGGATATATGGTATCCCGATGTGGATGAATAATTTTTTGAGTGCGGATACTTCTTCCGCAGGTCTCGAGGTAGAGAGCCAACGAAAAGGAAAACCTCAAAAGTTGTGTTAACTCTTGAGGGTTATTAATTATTTACATTTACTAAATCGTCAAGCTATTTTAGCACGATACATGTTTTAAACAATGATCTACTCGATTTTCACAAATCTGAATTTCTTTTCCCCTGCTTTTAGAATATAAGTTCCTGTTGAAAGTGACGAAATATCTATTGAAAGATGACTTTGTCTGTTTTTGTCATTCAGCTTCAGAACAGTTTGCCCGAAGAGATTCAATACTTCTATATTTTTTAAGTCGTTGGCAGAACTGCTTACGAGCAAAGTGTTTTTTGCAGGATTCGGAAAAACACTGATTGTATTATCTGCAATTTCATTTAACCCTGTGCAAAGAGTAACAAAAGCGGTATCACTCTTTGAATTTGAACAAGAGTTTCCATCAGTATAGTCATATACTATTGCAACACTCGTTCCGATGAATGTTTGCGGGTCGAAAGTTGTTCCTGTTACTCCGTTACCTGTAAATGTTCCGCCACTTGGCGTTGCACTTAAGTTGATGGTTCCGCTATTGCTACAAATAGTATCACTCGGTAAACTGAACGCAACACTTGGTAGCGTATTCACCGTTACGTGAATCGCCAATGAAGTATCAGCACAAGGGCCATCAGAAACGGTAACCACATAATCGCCTGTTGTTGTTACCACAATGCTTTGCGTATTTCCACTATTACTCCACGAATAACCAAAGCCTGGCAAAGAGCTAAGCGTAACACTTCCTCCTGCGCAGAAAGTAGTTGATCCCACTGCTGTTATCAAATTATTGTCGAAGTAAGTTCCGAAGTCAATAGTAAAAGTTGAGTCTGCCCCGCAACCGTTTACTGCTGTAACTGAAACGGTGTAAGCAGTACTCTGAGTAATGTTGATGGATTGTGTTGTGTCTGAAGTATTCCAATGATAAATCAAACTTGGACTTGCAGTAAGAGTAGCATTACCACCACCACACAAACCAAAATTTGAAATTGCAACAGAAGAATCGGGTGATGCATTTACTGTTACTGCAACAGGCGAAGAAGAAGCAACACAACCGGAATAGTTAGCTGTAACCACATAATTTCCCGTTGTTGTTACTTCAATACTTGAAGATGCTGCACCGGTACTCCAATTATATTGACCACCTGCGGGAACACTCAATGTTACATTTCCTCCTGAACAGAAAGTAGTTGGGCCGCTTGCTACAACCGCTTGGACTGATGGCGGAGTAATAATAATTGCTCCCGAAATGCTACTCGTATCGTTAGGATTAGTAGAAATAATTCGCACCAGATATCCATTGCCCGATGGCGTGTTGCCCGGAATATTTATGGAAATGGAATCGTGACCAACATCTACAGAAGATTGCAATCCTATATTCACGGCATTGGTAAAGTCACCTGTAGAGTCAGAGAGCTGAGCAATAAAATTATTGTTGCCGTAAAATGTTTCTGCTTTACTGAAATAAACTTTTGCAACAGCGCCCGGACAAAGAATTGGCGATACACTCTCCAAATCAATGTATGTGTTTTTCAAACCTGCCAAACGATTTGCAATATGTACCTGTACTCCTTTAAAATCTCCACCAATAAATATTTTTCTAAGCACTGGATTAATAGCAATTGCGTTCAAATTATTTTCGAGGCCATAACCCACATAATAGTTTACTGTGTCAATGACACCTGCATTGTCAAGAAAAATAATTTTGCTGCAAACAACAGTATTTACAACGGTAAAGGTTCCGCCTACTAAAACCCCACCTGTAAAAAATGCTGTGTTGCTCACGAATGCAATATCATTAACCTGCGCACTGATAGAGGCGTTGTAAGTTCCGTCAACGGTTCCGTCTGTATTTATTCGCGCAATGCGATTGTGCGTGATAGCGTTATATTTGGTGAAAAGTCCTCCGATAATAATTTTCCCATCTGGTTGCAAAGCAATTGCAAAAACGGTACTGGACGCGCCTGTGCCAATTGTAAATCCTGCATCAATAGTTCCTGTTGTAGTCAGTCGCGTAATTCTGTTTTGTGCGGTTCCATTATAAGTAGTAAAGGCACCACCTGCCAAAATTTTTCCGTCAGGTTGAAGCAATAATTTGTAAACTGTATTATTAAATCCTGTGCCTACTACCAAACTGTTGTCTAAAGTTCCGTTGGCGTTCAATTGGGCAATACGATTAATACTGGTGCCGTTATAAGCGGTAAATTTTCCACCAATAATAATTTTTCCGGTACTTAGTATTGCAATTGAATTAACCGTGCTCTGAGCCCCGGTTCCAACGGTAAAGGTATTGTCTAAAGTGCCGTCAGCATTAAGTTGGGCAATACGATTTCTGGCCACACCGTTGTAAGTAGTAAAATCGCCACCAATTAAAATTTTATCGTTTGGCAAAACTGCAATAGCACGAATAATATTGTTAGCTCCCGTTCCGCTGTTAAAACTTACATCAATGCTTCCATCTAAATTCAAACGTGCAATCCTATTTGCTGTTTTGGAATTGTATTTTGTGAATTGACCTCCGATAATGGCATTGCCGTTTTTCTGAAATGCTATAGAAAAAACCTGATTATTCAGTTTCGAATCGTAGTAGAAAGTTTGGTCGACCTGACCGTTTGTTTGCAAACGCGTTAAATGTAAGCGCGCAAAACTATCTACCTGTACAAATGTTCCTCCCACATAAATTTTCCCATCAGGATTCATGAATACCGTATTGCCACTTAAACCATTTAAACCCGTGCCCGTAACGAAAGTAATATCTCTGTTACCAGCGCTATCAATTCTGGCAATGCGATTAACGGCTGATCCTTTATAAGTGCCAAATCCCCCTGTAGCCACAATTTTCCCATCGGCCTGTACACAAATTTCATTTACGTTGTTATTGAATCCTGCGGCTGCTGAAAATGTATTGTCAAAAGAACCATCAGTGTTGATGCGAACGATTTTACCGCTTTGGTTTCCGTTGTAATTACTAAAAAATCCTGCGGCAATTATTTTTCCGCTTGGCAAAAGATAAGCTGCTGTCACGATTCCATCGGGACCTGCACCTCCAATATTGAAAGTGCTATCTATTCCTCCGTTCGAGTTAATTTTCGCAATTCGTCCACAAACTGTGCCGTCATACCATTGAAAATCACCGCCAACAATAAAATTTCCATCCGTCTGTCTGTATATGCTGTAAACAGTATTGTTAAACCCTCCACCTACGTGAAAAGAAGTGTCGTGCGTGCCATCTGAATTCAAACGAATGAAATATCCGAGCGTGTCTCCATTATAGGTAAAAAAAGTTCCGCCCATTAAAACCTTACCATCCGTTTGAAGATAAATGGCGTATACAGAGCCATTGAAACCCGTACCTGTATTAAATGTAGCATCGGTGCTTCCATCAGCATTTAAGCGGGCAACACGATTTTTCGTTTGCCCGTTGAATTGCACAAAATCTCCTCCAATTATCAATTTGCCATCAGGTTGACGAACTACCACATTCACAGTATTATCTGCACCTGTACCTACGTTAAAAGAGTAGTCGTTACTTCCATCGGGATGTAATTTCATGATGCCATTAATCGAACGGTCGTTTCCATAAATAAACTTTCCTGTGATGACTGTTGAGTTGTCTGGTAGCACCAAGCCTCCTGTGCATGTATTGCTGGCTCCCATCCCTTTGTAATAAGTCGTATCCAATTTGCCTAGTTGAGCATTGGTTACAGAAACTAAGGCGATAAAAGCAATGGTGAGCGCATAAGCAATCTTACGCGTGTATAGATGATTCATAGCAATAAGTTTTGGTTCAAATGATAAATTCATTTTAAAAATAAGCATTTAAGATGTAGAATTTTTTTTGTCGAGTGCATTATATGAACATCAGCCTTGAAACTGTCTAACTGAAATTCATATTCGCGATACTTTACGATGACAGAAACATTACGTTACATGAGAAATTTGGGGAATGTGCTGTTGGATTCGGTAGCAAAAAAAGCTTTCTCCAATGAAAACGGATGCTACTGCAGGTTTTTACAAGAGCCAAATTGTAAATGACAGATTAGAAAAAGCTGAACAACTTTAATATTTTCAATCAGCCGTAAAGCGCATGAAAAATTTTTACTCCTTTTTAATATTGCTTCTAGTCTTCAGCAAAATAAATGCTGCGGAGTTTTGCTCTTCCTGTCGTAATATTTATTTCACCGAGAACAAAGGACAATGGCATAACGATGTTCGCTACAAGCTCGAAATGCCGAACGCGCATGTTTTTTTCTGCCAGAATAATTTCACGTATTTATTAGCAAGCGAAGAAGATATGAAACGTCTTCGTCATGACCTGCATCGTTACATAGAATACAAACCCGAGTTAGATCCGACTGTTCATCTCCACGCTTTTCGCGCGGTTTTTGAAAATGCAAACATGAATTGCAAAATAGAGGGCGCAGAAAAACTGAAAGAGTATTTCAATTACTACTTACGAAACGATCCGAAACATTGGGCAGCTGGAGTAAATGCGTTTCATCAAATCAGCTACGAGAATATTTATAACGGCATTGACCTCAAAATTTATTCTACGGATGGAAATATTAAGTACGATTTTGTGGTGAAGAGAAATGCAGATGCGAAAAATATTTCGATTCGTTATGAAGGGGCAGATGCAATTACAAGTGAGAATGCACAGCTGCGAATTAAAACTTCTGTAGGTGATATGGTAGAAATGAAACCTTATGCTTATCAATTTATTAATGGTGAAAAGAAGGAGGTGAAATGCACTTATGAATTGAAAGATGAAAAAGTTTCGTTTTCTTTTCCCGATGGCTACGACAGAAATTTTGATTTGGTGATTGACCCTACTTTGATTTTCTCCACTTACAGCGGCTCAACAGCAGATAACTTTGGTTACTCTGCTACTTACGACAGCCGCGGGGAAGTTTATGCCGCAGGAAGTGTTTTCAATTTTGCGGGAGATTTTTTCCCGACAACGGTTGGTGCATTTCAAACTACATGGGCTGGCGGTTTAGGATATAACAACGCTTCGAATGAAAGCGGAACAGGAACAGACATTGGCATTACAAAATATGACTCCGCAGGAACGCAACGTATTTACTCCACATATCTTGGAGGAAACCACGATGACTTACCGCACAGTTTAGTTGTGAATGCAAATGACGAGTTGTTTGTATTCGGCACAACGGCTTCGAATAATTTTCCGGTTACACCAAATGCTTATGATACTTCATTCAATGGCGGTATCAACCCCGGAGTTTTTACCGGACTCGCGGTTCATTATTTAACGGGCTCAGATATTATTATCACGCGCTTCAACGCCAACGGAACTGCTTTGCTTGCTTCAACTTATTTAGGAGGCACAGGAAATGATGGTCTCACTTATCCTGAATATGCGGGTTTGCATTACAACTACGCTGATGAAGTTCGCGGTGAAATTGACATTGACAAAAACAACAACGTTTATATAGCTACCTGCACGCGCTCCACTAATTTTCCGACTACACCCGGAGCATATCAAACAACGAGTGGAGGATTGATGGAAGGTGTGGTGGTGAAGATGGATAACAACCTCACGAATTTAATTTGGTCAACGTATCTTGGTGGAAGTGATGACGATGCCATTTACTCTGTAGCGTTTGACGGTAATGATGATTTGTATGTAACAGGCGGAACGCAATCGTTGAATTTTCCAGTAACACCCGGAGTTATTCAAAGCACAAATTTGGGAGGGAGAGCCGATGGTTTTATTGCGCACCTCAGCAAAAACGGGAACCAACTTTTTCAAGCTACTTATTACGGCTCTATTGGTTACGATCAAAGTTATTTTGTAGAAACCAGTAAAGCCGGAAATGTTTACGTGCTTGGACAAACAACTGCTACAGGAAACACTTTTATCAAAAATGCGATTTACAATCGACCAAGCAGCGGTCAGTTCATCAGCAAAATTACTCCGCTTCTTGATTCGGTAATTTGGTCAACAGCTTTTGGCAGAGGCGATAGCACTCCCGATATTTCTCCGACAGCTTTTCTCGTAGATGTCTGCAACAAAATGTATGTAAGCGGTTGGGGTTCTTATCCGCTTGTTGGTGCCGCGGGCGAGCCGCATTTGACCACCGCAGGTTTGGATATTACACCCGATGCGTATCAAAACACGACTGACGGAAAAGATTTTTATGTGATGGTTTTGGAAGATGATGCTTCAGCACTTTCTTATGCTACTTACTTTGGAAGTTCGGTGAGCGAAGAGCATGTGGACGGAGGAACTTCGCGCTTTGACCGCAAGGGAATTATGTATCAGTCGGTTTGTGCGGGTTGCGGAGGAAATGATTCTTTCCCTACAACACCCGGGGCAGTTTCAAGAACCAACGGAAGTTATAATTGCAACAATGCCGTTTTCAAATTCAGTTTGGATTTGCCTTTAGTAGCGGCTGATTTTGTGGCACCACCAACTGCGTGTGCTCCGTTCAACGCTTCGTTTATTAATACGAGCAAAGTTGTTTTGTCGCCAACTTACCAATGGATTTTTGGCGATGGCGGAACTTCCACTCAATTCAGTCCTTCACATACGTACACGCAGCCGGGGCTTTATACGGTTCAATTAGTAGTGATAGACCCGGAAAGTTGTAACGGCAGCGATACAATTACCAAGCAACTTTTAATTATTGCAAATCATGCGCTCGATACAATTCCTGCTATAACAAAATGTGTTTCTCAATCTGTTCAAATTGGTTTGCCGGCAAATCCTGATACATCGTTTCATTACTTCTGGAATCCAACCAGCACGCTTTCACCACCTAACGTTTCGAATCCATTCAGTAATACAACGCAAAACACAACCTATCAATTGTTGATGTCAAACGGACTTTGCACGGATACATTTATTCAGAAAGTGCTGAACGTAATTGATACGATTCACGCTTCCGCTACAAATCTTCTTTGTCATGGAGATACGATTGTTCTTTCGGTTATAAGCAGTACCGGAAATTCATTTATCAATTACACCTGGAGTCCGGCTTCATTAATTATTGCAGGCGCAAATACCTCAAATCCTTTGGCTATCCCATTGACCAATACAACTTTTTATGTAACAGTTGAAACTGCGCACCATTGTTTCTTCACCGATTCTGTTACTATTACTTTCCCTGCTTCACCACCAATCGCGAATGCAGATTTTATTCCACCGCCTTCGGGCTGCACACCTTATACTGCGCAGTTCAATAACACAAGCAGTGCAAGTGGAGCCGCAACTTACGAATGGCATTTTGGTGATGGCTCAACTTCCGCGTTGCAGAATCCTTCTCATACGTACACGCAATCGAATCTTTACAACGTAACCTTGATTGTGCGCGACAACAATGCCTGCAATAAAATTGATTCGGTTACTAAGCAACTCATTCTGCTTTCTGATACGACTTACTCGTTGCCTGCAAAAACTATTTGCCTGAACGATTCAGCACAAATTGGTTTTGTAACTAACGATACGGTGCTCACTTATCATTGGCAACCGACCTCTACGCTTACTAATTCTTCTATCTCAAATCCAATTGCATTTCCAAAAGACACAACTACTTATCTTCTGATTGTCTCCAACGGAATTTGTAGCGATTCAATTTTTCAAACGGTGAACGTTTATAAAGATTCAATTCACGCGGTTGGCGATACGGTGATTTGCTCGGGAGGAAATATTCGATTGCTTGTCACTCATTATAATTCACTGCCGTTGATTTACGATTGGAAGCCGAATGCAAATATTTTGAGTGATGATTCAACAAACAGTCCGACAGTTTTTGCTTCAAACACCACCACATTCATTGTAACCGCAGAAAATTCTTTGCATTGTCGCTATGTTGATTCAACTGTAGTGAATGTGTTTTCTTCGCAGGCAAATGTTATTGCAACTGCAAATCCTGATACGATAACCTGGGGCGGCTCTTCGCAACTCAATGCAGATTCTTCGAATGCAACCTGGTTGATGTGGCAAGCTGATTCTACTTTAAGTGCAACTGACATTACGAATCCAATTGCCAGTCCGTATGATAATCATGTTTACGTTGTTCAGGTTCAGGATGAACACGGTTGCAGAAAAACCGACAGCGTTTGGGTTTACATTCTTCACACGCCATGTGCTGAATCAAATCTTTACATTCCTAACGCCTTCTCTCCGAACAACGATGGAAAGAACGATGTGCTGTATGTGCGCGGCAACAGCATCACTAAACTTTATTTTGCCGTGTATGACCGCTGGGGACAAAAAGTTTTTGAAACACGCGACATAGCCAAAGGTTGGGATGGAGATTTTAAAGGAAAGAAGATTGACCCTGCCGTTTTTGGCTGGTATGCAGAAGGTGTTTGCGAAAGCGGAGAGAAATTTTTTAAGAAAGGAAATGTAACGCTGTTGCGATGAAAGAAAAGTTCAAAGTTCAAAGTTCAAAGTTCAAAGTAAAGGCAATACTTGCCTTTATACTTTTGTCTTTGATATTTGATCTTGTTTCTTATTCCCAGGATATTCACTTCTCCCAATTCAATTTCTCACCGCTCAATCAAAATCCTGCCAACACAAATTTGTTTGATGGCGATTATCGCTTTGTAGGCAATTACAGAAATCAGTGGCCGAGCGTTCCGGTTCGTTACAACACATTTTCATTTTCAACAGAAGCAAATTTTTTGACGCTTAAAAACAATGACCGCATTGGTGCGGGATTGGTTTTCTTTTTTGATAGAGCCGGTGATTCGAGATTTACTTCTTTGAATACGGCTCTTTCGATTTCATACATCAAATCGCTCGATAAAAAATTTCACAATGCTATCAGTGCAGGAATTCAATTTGGATTGGTGAACCGAAACATTAATTACAGCAAATTGAATTTCGATAATCAATGGAATGGCGATGTCTATGACCCGAACATTTCCATTGATGAAAGTTTTTCGCGCACGCGTTTCAACTATTTCGATTTAGGAGTTGGCTTAGCGTATCGGTATTCAAAAAATGAACGCACCAATTTCACTTTGGGTTTTGGTGCCACGCATTTATCGCAACCCAAACAAAGTTTCTACAATGACAATTCTGTGAAATTGAATCCGCGATTTACTGTTCACACGCGCGCTCAGGTGAAGGTGGCAAAACGTTTAGATGTGGTTCCTGAGTTGATGTTTCAAATGCAGGATTCGAAATACGAAATGGATTATGGCGCGCACATAAAATATTATCTGCCCATGAGCATTCCGCATACCGTTGCGCTCAACTTAGGTGCATACGGTAGAAGTGCAGAAGCGGGCTGGCTATTTGCGGGAATGGATTACGATAACCTACAAGTGAATTTGAGCTACGACATAAATTTTTCGAAGCTACATGTTGCCAGCCGTTATAACGGAGGATTTGAAGTGAGTGTGATTTACATTTTAGCCAAAGTAAAAAAAATAAATAAACCGGGTGCGGTGTGTCCGGCTTTCCTATGAAGTTCAAAGTTCAAAGTTTAAAGTTTAAAGTTGAATACAAGCGTTTCGCTTTGATATTTCTATTGTCTATCGTCTATTGTCTATCGTCTTCCTCCCAAACCGTTTCGCAACTCACAAAAGCAGGGGATAAAAAAATTACCGAAGGCGATTACTATGCCGCTTCTATTTACTACAAAGATGCGTTGAAGAAAGATGAAGAGAACATAGACTTGAATTTTAAATATGCCGAAGCATGCAGAATGTTCAACGATTTAGAAGGCGCGAACAGTGGTTATCGCACAGTGATAAAATTGGATAAACAGAATCAGTTTCCCATGAGCTATTTCTGGCTCGGAGAAAATTTGCGCAGCACTTGTGAGTGCAAATGTGAAGACGCGCAAAAACAATTTCATCGTTTTCAAACCAAGTACAGAAAGCGTGATTACTACTATGCGAAAGCGCAACAAGAAATTGAAGCGTGTGCCTGGGTACGCGACCACGCTAAGAAAAATGATTCGATTAAGATTGAGCATTTAGGAAAGGAAGTAAACACACCACAATCAGAGTTCAACGCCATTCATGTTTTTCCTGACAGAATTCAATTCTCTTCTCTCAGAAATATTTCTGCTGATAAGAAGAACGAAAAATATTTGGTGCGGCTTTACAATCAACCGCCAAATCCTGAAACGATTTACAATCCAAATGGAACGAATCAGGAATTGAATATCGGTAACGGTGCTTACTCACCTGATTCGAGAAAATTCTTTTTCACGCAATGCGAGCAGAAAGATAAATCAACTACGCGTTGCGATATTTATGTAACGAAATATGACAACTACAAATGGACGCCCTCCGAAAAATTAAGTGACCATGTAAACGAGGCGAAGGCAACGAATACGCATCCATCTGTTGGTTATGATTTATCAGGAAACGAAATTTTATTTTTCTGTTCTGACCGCGAAGGCGGACAAGGCATGATGGATATTTGGATGAGTAAATTGAATGCCGATGGAACTTATTCGCAAGCGGTAAATGCAGGAGACAAAATCAATTCACAAGGGAATGAAGTGACTCCGTTTTATGATGTAAACAATCGCAAACTTTTTTTCAGTAGCGATTGGCATTATGGTTTTGGCGGCTATGATATTTTTGAAACACAAGGTGAATCTACCAATTGGACTACTCCCAAAAATTTGTCGCAGCCCATCAACACTCCGCAAAATGATTTGTATTACACGAAGGCAATTGACAACTCACGAGCGTTTATCACTTCTAATCGCAAGGGTTCTTATTTCATAGAAGCAGAAACTTGCTGCAACGATATTTATGCTTACAACACTGGCAAAAAAATGGAGCGCAAAATTGACACAGTGGTTGTGGCGAAGTTAGATACGCCTGTTGTAAAACACGATACTGCGGTTGCAGTAATTCCCGACACCACCCCTGTTGTGCAAATTCCTACACCACTTGAGCCAAGAGTTTTTATAGATGATAAATTGAAAAAAGTGAAACAGCTTCTTCCAGTTCAACTTTATTTTCATAACGATGAACCCGATGCAAAAACTTTAAGCGATACTACTTCGCTCGATTACAGAAAAACATATGAAGCGTATTCTGCTTTGCGTTTTGAATACGAAAGAGAATATCCGAAGAGCGTGAAGAAGGAAGAGAAACAAGCTGCGCAAAAAGAAGTTGAAAATTTATTCAATGAAAAAGTGGACAAGGGCTATTATGATTTAGTGGCGTTCACCTCACAGCTTTTACAGTTGTTGCAAAGCGGAAACAAATTGGATGTAACTATCAAAGGATATTGTTCTCCGCTTAATTTCAACGAATACAATATCAAACTCGGTTATCGCAGAGTGGCTTCGCTTCGAAATTATTTTTTCCATTACCGCGATGGAATTTTTCTTCCATTTATCAGCAATGGAAATTTGAATTTAAAAACAGAATCGTTGGGTGAAGAAACCGCTTCAAAAACCATTAGCGATAATCGCGATGACAAACCAAACTCCGTTTACAATCCCTCTGCTGCGGTTGAGCGAAGAGTTGAAATTATTTCTGTTGAATTGAAATAGTTTGAGTAGAAATAATTTCTACTTCATCTGCAACTCGTAACTGTTTCTATATTTACAACGTGCAGAAAAAATCAACCGACAAGTCTCCCAAGCGCGACAACAAAACTTCTTCTATTCCTTTTAAGAAAGAAAAGAGAAAAGGAAATCCTGTGATGGAAGCAGCCGCAAAAAAATATTTTGAAACGGCTTCCGCTTCCGACAAAAAAAGAAGTGAGAGAAAAAAAGTAGCAGACACTGCTGAGCTTTCAACTAAAAAATATTCTTCTCCAAAAGGTGAATACACTGATGCAGACGGAATTTTTTCTGAAGAACAAAAGGTTTCTGAAGAAATCCGTTTGAATAAATATTTGTCGCATGCTGGTGTGGCATCGCGCAGAGCTGCCGATGAATTAATTAAGGAAGGTCGCGTAACTGTTAACGGAGTTGTGGTAACTGAAATGGGTTACAAAGTGAAGTTGAAAGACAAAGTTCAGTTCGATAAAAAACAACTTTCGCTCGAGAAAAAATATTATCTGCTGCTCAACAAGCCTAAAGATTATATCACTACATTGAAGGATGAGAAGGACCGCAAAACAGTGATGCAACTTTTGCGTGGTGCTTATGAGCAAATAACTTCGCTTCAAAAACCGCGTCTTTATCCTGTTGGCAGATTAGATAGAAACACAACTGGCGTTTTGCTGATAACCAACGATGGAGAGTTAGCGCAGAAATTGACGCATCCAAGTACAGAAGTGCGCAAAGTATATCATGTAACGCTCGATAAAAAATTGCGCATGGAAGACTTTAATAAAATTGCTGAAGGCGGTGTGGTGCTTGAAGATGGTATTGCGGAAATAGACGAAATAGCTTTACCGAACCCAAAGAATAAAGCAGAAGTGGGCATTGAAATTCACACCGGCAAAAACAGATTTATCAGAAGATTGTTTGAAGCACTCGACTACGAAGTGTTGAAACTTGACCGCGTGTTTTTTGCAGGACTTACCAAAAAAGATGTGCCGCGTGGTCGCTGGAAATTTTTGAGCGAAGAAGAAGTGCGCTTACTCAAGCACTTCATCTAAAAAAAAATTTTGGTCTTGGCGAACTCTCATCACAACTTTCTCAATTTTATTTTACTGGGTTTGCTTACCATCATTTGGGGCAGCAGTTATATCCTTATCAAAAAGGGATTGATTCTCTTTTCACCAATTGAGTTGGCGTGTTTGCGTGTAAGCATTTCGTTTCTGGCATCTACTCCTTTTTTGTATTGGGCATTTCGCACTATTCCACGTGAAAAATATTTTGTGGTTTTTCTAACCGGAATTTTCGGAAGTGGTGCGCCTGCATTTTTGTTTGCTCTCTCTATGACAAAAAGCGGAAGTGCCATTAACGGCATCATCAATTCGCTTTCACCTCTTTGGACATTGATTGTCGGTTATTTTCTGTTCAAAGTAGAAATCACCAAACAAAAAACGCTGGGCGTTTTCATTGGCTTTTTAGGTGCGTTAGTATTAGTACTTGGAAAAGGTAATGGCGATTTTAATGTAGATATTCTTTACACGTCACTTCCCATACTCGCCACATTTTGTTATGGCATGAGCACGAATTTGATGAAGCAAAAACTTCAAAGTCAAAATCCTATTTACACCACTTCAATGGCAATGATGATGATTGGTGTACCTGCACTTTGCGGTTTGTTCATGACTAATGCTCCAACAAAAATTTTAGCCACAGGATTTAGCCTTTCACTTCTCAGTGTTTTGTTTCTCGCCATTTTCGGAACGCTGATTGCCTGGATGCTTTTTTATTATCTGGTGCAACGCACCGATGCGCTGTTTGGTGCAAGTGTTACTTATATTATCCCTGTGCTTGCCGTAACTCTAGGATTGCTCGATGGCGAAGTGCTTTCTGTTTTTCAGTTAGGCGGAATGGCAATGATTTTGACAGGAGTTTACTTCACTACGAAGCAAACGCAATCACACTGATTTCAATATTTACGTTTTTAGGAAGGCATGAAACTTCAACTGTTTCACGCGCAGGAAAATCAGATTTAAAATACGTGGAGTAAACAGAATTGACTTTTGCAAAGTCGTCCATGCCTTTTAAGAATATAGTTGCCTTCACTATGTTTTCGAATTTGAAATTCGCTTGCTCTAAAATGGCTGCAATATTTTTCATCACCCGATGCGTTTCAGATTCAATATCTGTCTGCTCCAAATTTCCGGTTGCAGGGTCAATGGCTATTTGACCAGAGAGAAAAAGAAACCCGCCCGCTTTTACTGCTTGCGAATAAGGACCGATAGCCGCAGGAGCGTTTTCGGTTTGAATGATTTGCTTGTTCATAAAAAAATTATTTTCACTTCGAATGTAAAAACTCTATGAAGATACTGTTGACAGGAGAAGAAAGTCGTGCGCAATTGCTGAGAGAGAAACTTTCGATGAACAAAACATTGGAAATTGATTTCAGCGATGGCGATGAAGACGAAGACTACAAAGACTACGATTGTATTTTCGATTTGAACTTTGACGATGACCCGTCAGCAATTTCTCATTACACCTCACTTAAAGATGTTCCCGTTTTTGTAAACGCTGTTAAACTCAGCTTGAATGAAGTGGTTTACGCTTCGGGTTCAAAAGTAAAGTGTCGCTTGTTTGGCATCAATGCACTTCCGGGTTTTATCGGTCAGTCGCTTTGGGAAATTTCTCTCTATAGAAAATTTGAAACGCCTGAACTCGAAAAACTAATGAAGGAGTTCGGCATTGAATACAAAACCGTTGAAGACCGTGTTGGCATGGTGAAGCCCCGAATTATTTTCATGATTATAAACGAAGCATGCTTCACTTTGCAGGAAGGAACGGCAAGTATTGAAGATATTGATACCGCTATGAAATTGGGAACTAACTATCCCTTTGGTCCTTTTGAATGGTGCGATAAGATTGGAATCACCAACGTGTTCGAAACACTCGCGGTTTTATACGAAGACACAAAGGATGAGCGTTATAAAATTTGTCCGCTGCTGAAAACAAAATATCTGCGCAACGAAACTTTCTACAAGAAGAAAAAAGAAACCATTGCATCGGCAGATGAAGAGTGGTTAAAATCATAGCATGAACAAGCTGCTGATATTTACCGAGCAAAAATCGAACCGCCTCAAATACATTTTTGATTTGGTGCTGACTGATTTGATGGGACTGGAGTATGAGCTAACAGCAGATAAAGAATCGTTTTCGAATTCATCGCTACCAAAATTTTCATACAGAGACGAGCCGATCGGCAACGAAATATTTTTTGAAGCAGTCCCCTTGTTGTTTGAAACAGAAGTAAAGCCACAGCCCATCAATTTTTGTGACCATGGTCGCATTCAAGGATTTTTTCCGGTTTACAAAACCAATTCAACTCTTCCATTCGACCTTTTTGCATCTGCGTTTTTTATGGTTACGCGCTACGAAGAATATTTGCCGAGCAAACTCGACAAATACGACCGCTACCGCGGTAGCCAAAGCATGAATTTGAAAGCGGGCTTTTTGGATAAGCCAATGGTGAATCTATATGCACAGGAACTCAAGAAGATTTTTTCTGAAAAATTTCCATCGCTTGCTTACAAAAAAACAAAGTTCGAATACATAGCCACCTTCGATATTGATATGGCGTATTCCTATCTCGAAAAAGGTTTGAAAAGAAACCTGGGCGGTTTTATTAAATCGTTTTTTCTTTCTGATATGAAAGATTTAAGAAAACGCGCTTTGGTTCTTAGCGGCAGAATCAAAGACCCGTTTGATACTTACGATTACATTTTTAAAGTGTGCAACGAAAATTCTATTGCTACTAAATTCTTCTTTCTAGTAGCAGATGAATCACGCTTCGATAAAAATATTCCACACGATAATCCGAAGTTCAAAAAACTGATTCGAGATATTTCACAAAAAACTGAAACGGGAATTCATCTCTCTTTCAAGAGCCATATCTCTTCTGCAAAGAGTCAATTGGAAATCAATCGTCTTGAACAAATCATAGACAAAAAACCAACCATCAACCGTTATCACTACTTGCGCTTTCATGTGCAGTCTTCTTATCCGCGTTTGGTGAAACACGGTATTGAAGAAGATTATTCTTTGGGCTACGCGGCACACACGGGTTTTCGTGCAGGCATGTGTACGCCATTTTATTTTTTCAATGTGCGCACCAACGAACAAACATCGCTACGCATTTTCCCTTTCACGTTTATGGATGCCACCTTCACTCATTATTATAGAACGAACAACGAACATGCGCTCGAAAAAATTCGGCAGTTGATGAAAAGCGTTTATGATGTTGGTGGAACTATGATTGGCATTTGGCACAACAGTTCGTTTACCGAAGAGAAAGAATGGAAAGGATGGAGAAGTGTTTTTGAAACCGTGGCTTATGAAGCCGCACAGCTAATGAAAGAATTGTGAGCCAGCTTCGCTTTTTAAAACGAAAAGAAGTTGATGAAGCGAAATGGAATTTTTGCATTGAAAATTCTGTCAACAGTTTACCCTATGCTTTATCTTGGTATTTAGATGCAGTGGCAGAAAACTGGGACGCGCTCGTGCTCAACGATTATGAATTTGTAATGCCGCTTGTTTGGTTGCGAAAATTTGGTGTCCCTTGTTTGTATCAGCCATACTATTGCCAGCAGTTAGGTGTTTTTGGAAAAAGTACCGATAAGAAAACTCAAACAGACTTTTTGAATTACGTTACCAGTAAATATCTCTATGCGCATATCAACCTCAACTCTTCTGCAAAAAACGTAAGCGAACAGTTTCGTCTTTTACCAAAAAAAAATTTACTGCTCGATTTAAGTGATTCTCTTTCTTCTATCGAAAAACAATATTCAGAAAATCATAAACGGAATATTTCAAAAGCTACGAAAGCAGGAATGCAGTTTAAGGAAATTGCCTCAGTAAAAAATTTTCAGAAATTCTATTTGCAAAACATAAACCCCGAGAAAGAAAATTTCAAAACGCAACACGAAAAAATTTTCGAGCAACTCACTGAAACAGTTTTAAAAAAGGAGGCAGGAAAGTTCTTCGCAATTTCAGACAGGGAAGATAAGTTGATGGCTGCATGTTTGTTGCTGAAGCATAAAAACAGAATCATCAACATCATCAACACTTCATCAGCTGAAGGAAAAAAGAGTGGCGCTTCGCATTTTCTTTTCTCGCAAATTATAAAAGAACATGCTTCTCAAAATCTGGTTCTTGATTTTGAGGGTTCGAGTATAGCGGGAGTGGCGCGATTTTATGAAGGCTTTGGGGCGAGTCCAGAAACCTTCTACAATCTGCAAACCAATCTGCTGAAAAACATCACACAACGGTTTTCCTGAAAAGGGCATCTTTATTTTTAATTTCGGGTTTGGAGGAGATGTATTTTTATCTACTTTTATCAGTCCATAATTCAAACTGTTTGGCATGAGAAAAATTTACTCGGCATTTTTAGCTCTCGCAATTTCCGCTACCGCTTTAGCGCAAGACATTCACTTTTCGCAATACTACGCTTCACCATTAACGCTCAATCCTGCATTGACAGGAAACATCAATGGCGTTTTCCGTTTGGCGGCTAACTATCGCAATCAGTGGTTTACTATTCCTACGTTGGGCATGGTAGCTCCCTATCAAACCTATCAGTTTTCGGGCGATGCAGCTTTGTTGCGTGACCGTTTAGGTAACGATGGATTTGGAGTTGGCGGAATGTTTTATTGCGACCGTGCAGGTGATGGAGCATTGACAACTTTCAGCGGTATGGTTTCTTTGGCATATCACAAAGCCGTTGACCGTTACGGACGCGGAAGAATTTCATTGGGTTTACAGGCAGGTGTGGTTTCGAAACAAATCAAAATGCAGAACTTGGTTTTTGAAACGCAGTTAGATGGCTACGGATGGAATACACAACTTTCAAATGGTGAAAGCTATAGTGGTAAATCAATCCTTTATCCTGATGTAAACATCGGAGCCATGTGGACTCACGCACCAAAAGATTATTTCCGTTACTACTTAGGGTTTGCCATGAATCACCTTTCAAAACCACGCGAATCTTTTTTGGGCGATGAAAGAAATCGCATCAACTACCTATACAAAGTAAATGCAGGAATGGAAATTTTCCTGAACCACGATTATTCTTTCAGCATGACGCCAACTTTCTTGTTCATGCTTCAATCCAACGCACAGCAGTATAATGTTGGTTTAGGTTTGAACTATTGGGTGAATGATGATATTGCCATTTTCGGTGGCGGATGGTATAGAATTAAAGATGCGGTTATCTTGAATTTAGGAGCAGAATTTTACAACTGCCGTGTAGGAATCAGTTACGATGTAAACCATTCAAGTTTAAGAACTGCTTCAAAAGCACAAGGGGGAATTGAGCTTTCGGCTGTTTATATTTTCAAGAAAGAAAAGCCGGGACCAATTCAATACGAAAAATATTGCCCAACCTTTTAATACAACGAGCATTACCATCGAACAATATAATCAGAAAGCATCTTTAGCAAGGTGCTTTTTTAGTTAGGAAGAAAAGTTTTAGACCGCACAACGAAACCGAGCAGAATATCATCTATAAAACGAAACAATTCCACCACTCATGAAGCGATTTTACATTCGAATCCTTTTAGCTTCCCTCCTTCTTTCATTTTTCAGTATTTCAAATGCTCAACCGGGATGTCCTTCGGTAAATGCAGGAAGCGATGTGAACCTGCCGTGCGGAACTAACTGCACCAATTTGACAGCCACTTATTTCAACTCGGGCAATACAACTACTTATGGCGTTTCTTCTATTCCATACACACCCTTTGCTTACAATGCGGGCACTGCACTTTTGGTAAATCAGGATGATATTTGGTCAAGCGCAATTAACCTTCCATTTACGTTTTGTTTTTTTGGGCAGTCCTATAATCAGGTTATAGTAGGTGCTAATGGGCTAATTACATTTGATGTTGCTCAAGCAGGATTAACATGCGCCTGGGCTACTACCGGAACTCCTAATCCAACTTTACCAACTAATCTTCTTTATACCAACTCTATCATGGGACCTTATCATGATATTGACCCTTCTTTGGGAGGCACTATTAAGTATCAAATTATAGGAAGTGCACCATGCAGAATTTTTGTGGTTTCGTATTATCAGGTTCCCATGTTTGATGATGTGTTTCTCATTGGCTCATGCTGGGGCATAACAAAAGCAACGCATCAGATTGTGCTTTATGAAACCACTAATGCTATTGAGGTTTATATCAAAGACAAAGAAGCCTGCACTGGCTGGAACGATGGTTTAGCCACTTTAGGAATTCAGGATGCCACAGGAACTACTGCTTATGTAGCTGCGGGACGAAACAATAACGTATGGGATGCTACCAATGAAGGTTGGAGATTTACACCCAACGGTCCATCCATTGTAACTATTGATTGGTTTAACGGTGCAACACAAATTGGTACGGGGAGTACAATCAATGTTTGTCCGCCAAGCAATACTACTTATACTGCCAAGGCAACTTATCTTCCTTGTGCCGGTGGAGTGCCTGTTGTTGTAACCGATGATGTAAACGTAAACCTCGCAGGAACTCTTCAGGTTTCAACAACTGCCGTGCAAAATGTTTCGTGCTTTGGTGGAACTAACGGTTCGGTTACTGTTTCAGCAACGACTGCAAATCCTCCACTAAATTATGGATGGACAGACGGACCTACGACATTAACACGCAATGGATTGTCAGCAGGTACTTATGTATTTACCGCAACTGATGCTTTGGCTTGTACGCGAACAGATACGGTTGTAATTACTGAACCAACTCAACTTGTAGTTAATGTTCCCGATGTGAGTCAAACGAATTGCTCCGGTTCAGGAACAGGAACGCTGATTGCCACAGTAACAGGCGGCACTTATGTTTATTCGTATGTCTGGAGCGGTAGCGCTCAAATCGATTCTGTTTTAAATGGAGTTACTGCCGCTAACTACAACGTAACAGTTACCGACCAACGTGGCTGCACAGCTTCGGATAATGCTACACTCACTATTAATGCTGGAGGAAATAATGTGGCTATTAATAATCCTGCGGTGACAAACGTAACTTGCTTTGGAGATAATGACGGAAACATTTCGATAAACGTAAGTGGTGGCAGCGGGGCTTATAATTATGCGTGGAGTAATTTGCAAAATACACCTTCGGCTACTGCATTAATTGCAGGAGCATATTCTGTAGTGGTAGATGACGGTGCAGGATGTACTGCTAGTGCAACTTACAATGTAACTCAGCCAACTCAGCTATTGATTGATTCTTTCAACGTGGTAAACATTGGTTGCAGCGGTGGTGTAACCGGAAATATTGATGTGTATGCTTCAGGCGGAACACCAAATCTTAATTACAGTTGGTTGCAGCAATCAAACAGTCAGGTATATTCAGGTTCTTCTATCAGCGGTTTGCAGCCCGATACTTACAACCTTACGATTACTGATGCGAATGCATGTAGCGTAACATCTAACTATCAGATTACTGCGGTTACACCACTCACGTTTACTCAATCGCAGGTTAACGAACTTTGCAACGGAGGCACAAATGGTTCAGCAACAATCAGTATAACTACCGGTACTGCTCCTTATGGATATGATTGGAATGGAGCAGGTGTTACCGCAAATGCTACGCTAACAACTGTTAGTGCAGGTTTTGTAAACGTAACTATTACCGATGCTAACTGTTCGGCTACTGCCACTTTTAATATTTCCGAACCACCCGCAGTAAGTATTACGTTGGTAAATACCACCGATGTGCTTTGCAACGGAGGTAATAATGGGGCAATAAATATTACAACAGCAGGAGGGACAGGAATTATTTCAAGCACGTGGTCAAATGCACAAACAGGAAATTCTGCTATCAATTTGATTGCAGGAACATACTCTGTAATTTCCACTGACCAGAATTTGTGTACTGCTACTGCTTCTTATACCATCAACGAACCAACCGCTCTGGTTATCGATTCGGCAACGATTCAAAACATTGGTTGTGCAGGTGGAAACGGTGGTTCTATCACCGCACATGTTTCGGGTGGAACGATTGCTTACACTTATAATTGGGTAGAACAATCAAACAGTCAAACTTTTGTGGATTCAGCTATTACTACGTTGGCGGTTGACAATTATGATTTGACAGTGACCGATGCGAATGCCTGCGCGGTTTCTGCCTCTTATTCAATTACAGCAATTACACCACTTACTGCTTCGCAAAGCTCTACGAATACTTCGTGCAATGGAGGCAGCGATGGCACAGCTACTGTTACCGTAAATACAGGAACACCTCCTTATACATACAGCTGGAACGGAACTCCTGCCACAACCAATGCCACACTTACAGGCGTTAGTGCCGGAAATACTTTTGTGATTGTAGCGGATGCTAATTGCACACTCAATCTGAATTTTACTATTACAGAACCAACAGCCATTTCTGTAACTGAAGTTTCTCAAACTGCTGTGAGTTGTAATGGTGGAAACAATGGAACAGAAAGCATTCTTGCATCGGGCGGAACTCCGGGAGTTGCACCTACTTATACTTATTTGTGGAGTGCCGGTGCACAAACAACCGTTACTGCTACAGGATTACCTGCGGGTAATGTAACGGTAACCGTAACCGATGGGAACACTTGCACAGCTTCGCAAATTTTTACGATTACAGAACCAAGTTTACTCACTGCTTCAGCTACTTCAACTAATGCTGTTTGTTATGGTTCTCTAACAGGTTCTGCAACTGTGACTGCAAATGGAGGAACACAGCCTTACACTTATTTGTGGACGAATGCTAAAACCACGTCTTTTATTTTCGGACTTACCATGGGTGTTTATTCCTGCACCGTTACAGACCAAAGCGGATGTACTGCTACTGCCGCCAATGTGGTAAATGAACCTGCAGATATGACTTATACCAGTTCGGTTACTGCGGTGAAATGTATTGGCGATGCCAACGGAACAATAACTGTTGATGCACAGGGGGGAACTTCGCCTTACAATTATTCGGCTACGCAGGATGGTTCTAATTTCATTTTTGCGAATGCCGGTGTAATTCCCGGTTTGACGATTGGGGATTACATCATTATTATTTCGGACAATAATGGTTGCACAAAAACCGATACGGTAACAGTGCCTAATGCTACGTTAGATTCGTTTATTTCTTCGGCAGATTCTACTACTTGTTATGGAACTCAATACACCGATGGAGCAGCGCATGTGCTTACTACTTCTATTCAAAACGGACCTTATCAATATTTAATTGATGGAGGTGCCTTACAGTATTCGGGTGATTTCTATTACCTGAGTGCCGGAGCTCATACTATCCATGCGGTAAGTTTCAACGGTTGCGAGAGCGATATTGCTGTGGTGGTGCTGGAGCCGCTTCCGATTATTGCCGAAGTGCATCCTGATACCGTAGTTCTTCCATTAGGTGAAACACAACAAGTGAATGTGGTTTATCAAAACGCTACAAATCCTGTTTTTAGCTGGACACCTGCCGAGGGATTGAATTGTATGGATTGTCAAAACCCTGTTGCCAGTTCATATCACCGCGGTGATTATATGGTGACGGTGAGTATGCAGAATGGAACATCTACTTGCTACACAACGGCAATGCTTCACGTGGATGTAGAGCCACAAAAACCTGTTTATGTTCCTAACTCATTTAGCCCGAATGGCGATGGCAATAATGATGTGTTCTTAGTTTATGGCGAAGACATAAAATTAGTGGACATCAAAATTTTCAACCGTTGGGGAGAGTTGGTTTATAAAACCAATAACCAGTTAGAAGGTTGGGATGGCACTTACAAAGGACAACTACAAACTCCGCAGGTGTTTACCTACACCGCACGAATTACTTACCTTAACGATAAGAAGGATGAAAAAATTGGAACCGTTACGTTGATTAGGTAGAACTTCGCTTTGGGTATTCATACAATTCATTGCAGGAACTGTTTTGAAATTCGGTATTGAAACCTATATTCGCACCAGATTTATTGAGAAAGAGGGGACGAGAGTCCCCTCTCTTATTTTTCGGATATGAACTTTGAAGAAGTAAAAAGCAAGATTGAGGAGTGGTTGAAACCGTTGTTGAACGAGAAAAATTTATTTCTGGTTGACATTAAGTTTCCAATGGGCAGGCAGATAGATGTTTACATCGATAGCGATGATGGAATTCATATCTCTGAGTGTGCCGAGGTTAGCCGCTTTCTTGAAAAACTTTTAGATGAAAGCGGTTTAGTTCCCGAGAACTATATTCTCGAAGTATCGAGCCCCGGAATGGACAACCCGCTCAAAGTGCCGAGACAGTATAAAAGAAGAATAGGGCGAATTCTGGAAATTCTTAAAACGGACGGGAA
The DNA here is from genome assembly GCA_947476645.1 of Bacteroidota bacterium. GTDB lineage: Bacteria > Bacteroidota > Bacteroidia > Chitinophagales > LD1 > Bog-950. The sequence continues at coordinate 28,073 of CANJRM010000012.1, read as the reverse complement.
ACAAATAGAAGGGCAGTTAGTTGAGGCAGATGATGAAAAAATAAAGTTGAGAGAAGTGGTAGAGGAGAAGAAGAAAAAGAAGTCCGAAACAGGAAAGCAGAAGACTGAAACAGAACAGCCGAAGGAGTGGACATTGAAATTTGATGAAATAAAAAAAGCAGTGTTGCAGTTTAAATTCTGAAATGCATTCAATAACTAAAACTATAAATCTTCAAACACAAAATTTAAAACCATGAACAGTTTAGAACTGATTGACTCGTTTAGCGAGTTCAAACAAATGAAAAATATTGACCGTCCTACCATGATGAAAGTGTTGGAGGATGTGTTTCGCACTTTGCTTCGCAAAAAATATGGCGACACCGATAACTTCGACATTATCGTAAATACCGATAAAGGCGATTTGGAAATTTGGCACAAGCGCGAAATCGTAGCTGACGATGCCGTTGAAAATCCGATTACGCAAATTGCCTTAAGCGAAGCGCAATTGATTGAAGAAGATTTTGACATTGGTGAAGAAACCTATGAAAAAATTGAGTTGGAAAGTTTTGGTCGCAGAGCAATTTTGGCGGCACGTCAAACGCTGGCATCGCGTGTAGGTGATTTGGAAAAGGATGAAGTGTTTAAAAAATACAGTGAGCGTGTTGGCGAAATTCTTTCAGCCGAAGTTTATCAGGTTTGGAAAAAGGAAATCCTTTTGCTTGACGAAGAAGGCAATGAATTGTTGCTTCCTAAGTCTGAACAAATCAAGGTTGATTTCTTTAAAAAAGGAGAAACCGTAAGAGCGGTAGTGAAGAAGGTTGACTTACGCAACGGAACTCCGGTGGTTATTCTTTCAAGAACCGATAATGCTTTCCTTGCAAAATTAATGGAAGCTGAAGTGCCGGAAATTTTTGACGGATTGATTGTGATTAAACAAATTGTTCGTGAGCCGGGTGAAAAAGCAAAAGTGGTAGTAGAATCTTTTGATGACCGCATTGACCCGGTGGGTGCATGTGTAGGTGTAAAGGGTTCGCGTATTCACGGCATTGTTCGCGAGTTGAAAAACGAAAACATTGATATCATCAATCAAACAACAAACTTGTCGTTGATGGTTCAGCGTGCTTTGGCTCCCGCAAAAATTATTTCTTTAGATATTGACCAGGAGAAAAAGCGCATTTCAGTTTATCTGCAACCTGACCAGGTTTCATTAGCTATTGGTAAACGCGGAGTGAATATTAAACTGGCAAGCCGCTTGGTTGGTTTTGAAATTGATGTGTTCAGAGAAAACGAAGAAGGCAATGCAGAAGAGTATGATATTGACTTGGAAGAATTTTCAGATGAAATTGAAGGTTGGATGATTGATGAGTTGAAAAAAATCGGTTGCGATACCGCCAAGAGCGTGTTGCATTTGAGCGATGATGAGTTGGAACGCAGAACTGATTTAGAAGTTGAAAGCATTAAAGAAATTCGCAAAATTTTACAAAGCGAGTTTCAAAATGAATAACGCTATTACCATAGGTAATTGAGAGTCGGTAATCGGTAATAGCGGTTGCCGATTGCCGATTATTTTTTACTAAAACAAAAACATGTCAGAAGAAGTAAAAGCAGTTCGATTAAGTAAAGCAGCGGGCATTTATAATGTCAGTTCAGACCATATCATGGATGCCCTCAAGGCGAAAGGATTCAAAGATTTGAATCCGAATACCAAGCTCGCGCCCGATATGATAGCTGTACTCGACAAGGAATTTGGCAGCGATAAGGACATCAAGAAACAAGCAGATACCACTGCTAAAGTTGCTGCCGACAAAGCCAAGAAAGAATCGGTTGAAATGGTAGAAGCTACCATGGCTTCGGTGAAGAAGAAAGAGAAAGAGGTTGAAGAAAAGGAAGTGCTGGTAAAAAATAATCAGGCACAAAAAGAAGAACCTGTTGAAGTTATTTCTGCCAAGAAACAAAAATTAGAAGGTCCTAAAATTGTAGGTAAACTCGAACCTGAAGAAAAACCAAAGAAGACTACCAAGAAGAAAAAGGAAGAAGAGCCGGTGGTTGAACCTACACCTGTGGTAGAAGAAGTAAAAGAGGTAAAGCCAACCAAGAAAAAGAAAACTGAACCCGAGCCTGAACCGGAAGTAAAAATTGAAACCAAGTATCAAACACTTGAGGGAACAAAAGAGGTAGGCAAAATTGACCTTTCGCAATTTGACCTTAAGCCAAAGAAAAAAGAAGATACAGCCGGAGAAAAGAAAATACGCGAACGCAAACTCGTAAAGAAAAAGGAACGTCCTCCGTTAGTTCAGGATACTTACTACGCTAAAAAGGTAGAGAACTTTCAGCGCAAGCGCGATGTAACTACCACTAAGAAACCTGAACCGGGTGGACCACCAGCTGAGATAACCGAAAAGGAAATTGAAGACAAGATTCGCGCTACTATGGCGAAGATTCAGGCGCAAACCTCAAAGAGTGACCGCTCGAAATTCCGCAGAGGAAAACGCGAAGCGCATCAGGAAAAAGCAGAAACGGCACAGGAAGGTATTCAGCATAACAAACTGCAGGTAGCCGAATTTATTTCGGTGGCTGAATTAGCATCGCTCATGAATATGACTCCGGTGCAAATTATTTCTACCTGTATGCAGTTGGGTGTAATTGTTTCTATCAATCAGCGATTAGATGCTACGATTATTGAACTCGTTACTGCGGAGCATGGCTATGAATTAGAATTTATTTCTGCCGCTGACCAAACAGCTTTCAAAGAAGAAGCACCTGATACTCCTGAAGATTTAAAACCTCGCGCGCCAATTGTTACCATCATGGGTCACGTTGACCACGGTAAAACTTCATTGCTCGATTATATCCGCAAAACAAATGTGGTAGCAAAGGAAGCGGGAGGAATTACACAGCACATTGGTGCTTATGAAGTAACTACTGCCGATGGAAGAAAAATTTCTTTCCTGGATACTCCGGGTCACGAAGCGTTTACCGCCATGCGTGCCCGCGGTGCAAAGGTGACAGATATTGCCGTGATTGTAATTGCTGCCGATGATGCCGTGATGCCGCAAACAAAAGAGGCTATCAACCACGCGCAGAGTGCGGGTGTGCCAATGATTTTTGCGTTTAATAAAATTGATAAAGACGGAGCCAATTCCGATAAAATTCGCGAACAGCTTTCTGCTATGAATTTATTGGTAGAAGAATGGGGCGGTCCTTATCAGAGTCAGGAAATTTCTGCCAAAAAGGGATTGAACATAGATTTGCTATTGGAGAAAATTTTGATTCAGGCGGAATTACTTGAACTGAAAGCAAATCCTGAACGCCTTTCTTCAGGTTCAGTAATTGAAGCTACTCTCGATAAAGGTCGCGGTTATACAACTACTTTGCTTGTTCAGAATGGAACATTAAAGATGGGAGATATTATTGTTGCCGGCCCATACATGGGAAGAGTAAAAGCCATGTTTGACCACACGGGTGCAAAGATGAAAGAAGCCGGGCCTTCGGCTCCTGTGCAGGTACTTGGACTGAGCGGTGCTCCACAAGCTGGTGAAAAATTTAAAGTATTCGATAACGAAGCCGATGCGAAAGAGTTGGCAACTAAACGTGCGCAGATTGAACGCGAAACCGGAATACGCACTAAGAAACATATTACGCTCGATGAAATCGGAAGACGTTTGGCTCTCGGAAACTTCAAAGAGCTTAGCTTGATTTTGAAAGGTGATGTGGATGGTTCAGTGGAGGCGTTGGCAGATTCCTTGCTCAAACTTTCTACCGAAGAAATTCAAATCAGAATTATACATAAAGGGGTGGGTGCCATTTCTGAATCGGATGTGTTGCTTGCAACAGCATCGGATGCCATTGTGATTGGATTCAATGTTCGTCCTTCGCAAAACGCCAAGAAGATTGCCGATGCGGAAGGAGTGGATATTCGTCTTTACTCTATCATCTATAACGCTATTGAAGAAATCAAGAGCGCGATGGAAGGATTGCTTGAGCCGAAGATTGAAGAAAAAGTTATCGGTAACCTTGAAGTGCGCACCGCTATCCACGTAAGTAAAGTGGGAACTATTGCGGGCTGCTTTGTAAAAGATGGCAGAATTCTGAACAAGTCTAAGGTGCGCGTTATACGCGATGGCATTGTAGTTCACACAGGTGTTGTAGCTGGCTTAAAACGTTTCAAAGATGATGCGAAAGAAGTAGTTAGCGGACTCGAGTGCGGAGTTATGGTGAAAGACTATCAGGACATTAAAGAGAACGACATCCTTGAAATATTTGAAGAGGTGGAAGTACAACGTAAATTATAGTTCCTTTTACAAACAAGTTAATTCAAAGCCATCACAAATTTTTGTGGTGGCTTTTTTCTTTGCTCCTCTTAAATACTTTTGCTTCAACAGTGAACTAAAAAAACGAAAAATGAAACCAACTAAAATTCTATTCATAGCATCTATTATCCTCACACTTTTTGCGGGCTGCAAAAAAGGAGGTGGCTTAAATATTTTTACCATTGAAGACGATAAAAATTTAGGTGCGCAGGCGGCTACCGAAATTGCGAACAACCCTACCGAGTATCCTTTGCTTAGCCGAACTACTTATGCTGCCAAATACGCTTATATCGATACCATTCGTAATCAGATTTTGAACAGCGGAGTAGTGCAATACAAAAACGATTTCACTTGGGATATGAATATCATCAAGAACGATTCGGTGCTGAATGCCTTCTGCACACCGGGCGGACACATTTACGTTTACACGGGCTTAATCAAATACCTTGACAATGCTTCGTCACTTGCAGGTGTGCTTGGACATGAAATGGCTCATGCTGACCGAAGACATTCTACACAGCAACTCACAGCAGTTTATGGCATCTCTACTTTGCTGAGCATTGCACTGGGGCAAAACTATGCGCAGTTACAGCAAATGGTAACGAGTCTTTCTTCACTTCAATTCAGTAAAGAGCATGAGAAAGAAGCCGATGCTTATTCGGTGAAATATTTATGCCCTACAAAATATCACGCAGAAGGTGCTTCTTACTTTTTTCAAAAACTGGAAGCAGGTGGTTACCCCTGCAATGGTTTGCAAGCGTTCTTCAGCACACATCCTTGTCCCGATAATCGCGTTACGAATATTACAACTGATGCCGGCTCGCAAAACTGTTCGCCTAACAATAATATTTCGGCAAGCGAAGATGTGACGGACTACAATACGTTTAAGACAGGATTGTAGGAGATTACAATTACGCGTTCGCTTCCTGCAAGGAAGGCGTAATGTTAGGCATAGACACACTATCATATTCACCCACCTTGGTTAAGTCCATTACCACTCTGCCCTTTTCATTAATAGAAAACGGCTTGCGGAATTTAGCCCCCCAAACAAACTGGTCAACCATAAACGAATGGCGGCTGTAAATGGTTTGCGAAAACACATCATCAAATCCTTTTACGAGCACAAAAATTTCTACGTCCATGGCTTTAATTTCTTCGAGCGTTTTTCCATACAACACACTCTCTTCATCAATAGGGTGATTCAAAACCCAGTTAGTGGGAAACATCATAATCTTATCTACCTGCAAACTCACCTGGCGAAAATTGCGGAACGCATTGCCGTTATCATCAACATCTACCCAACTGATGTTTACACGCGCTTCCATATCCATCAACGTTGTTTCCAGTTCGTTGGCTATCATAAACTGCATGCCCGTTGCTCCTGCATAAGGAGCTATCAAAATACTTTCGCTGTATTTAATGCGCGAAACAGGTTTTGAGAAACGTCCGTAAAGTGTGCCCGTTGCCAAAGCAAAAGTCATTAAGCCGATAAAGGCTTCTAACGTTGCCAGAAAATTAGCGAACTCACCCACAGGGTGAATGCCGCCATAACCAACTGTAGTAAATGATTGTGCCGAAAAGAAAAAACAATACAGCCACTGCGTAAACACATCGTTGCCTTGCATGCCATTGAGCTGTTCAATTCCTACAAGAAAATATGCCGAAGCAAAAAGCACATTCATTACTCCGTAAAAACCAAACACCACCATCCAGTACCGCGACCAAGAAGTGCTAATTACCCAATGGTAAGGATTGAAGTTGCCGAGAAACCTGCCGGTTCTGCGCTCCATATTATAACTGCCATCCGCATTAATCGTGCGCTGTCTTCCTTTGCTGCCGCTGCGGTCGAGGCCAATGTCTTCACCCGCTCTCATGCGGTCAATAAATTTTCTTGTTCTGCTTGCCATAAATAAAATTTGCAACACGAATAACACGAATTATTGCGAAATCATTTTCAGCGCATCTTTTCAATTCGTGTAAATTCGCATTCCGAATAAATGAAACCAGAATATCAAATAGCAGAAGTTGTAAAAGCAGTTGGAGGAAAATTGCTGTCGAAGAATAAAAAGGAAACTTCCATTCACGAATTGCTGCTCGATTCGCGCAAACTGATTCACCCCACTCAAACTTTATTTTTTGCCTTGGGCGGAATGAAGTTAGACGGACACAGCTATATCGAAGAGCTTTACAAAAAAGGCGTTCGCAATTTTGTAGTTACCAAAGAACCCAACACCGAAACTTTTCCCGATGCGAATTTTGTATTGGTAAAAGATGCGATAATTGCTTTGCAAAAATTGACTGGTGCTCACCGCAGCAAATTTCAGCTACCCGTAATTGCTATTACAGGCAGCAACGGCAAAACCGTAGTGAAGGAATGGCTCTATCAATTGCTGCATGAAGACTATCACATTGTTCGAAGTCCGAAGAGTTATAATTCACAGGTAGGAGTTCCGCTTTCGCTGTGGCTTATTAATAATGAAAACACACTCGGTATTTTCGAAGCTGGAATTTCTGAAGCAGGCGAAATGCAGAAACTGGAAAAAATTATTCGTCCGACTATAGGTGTGCTTACTAACGTAGGCGAAGCGCACAACGAAGGATTTTTAAGCATTCGTCACAAAACAAAAGAGAAGCTGAATCTTTTTGTGAATGCAGAAATTCTGATTTACTGCAAAGATTATCCCGACATCAATCAAAGCCTTGGAGAAATAAATGCGCTCCGCGACAAACCGCAGAACGTTATGAGTTGGAGCATGAGTTCGGAAGCCGATGTGCAGGTAACGAGCGTGTTGCACAAAAACAATCATTCGTTCATTACCTGTGTCTATCAAAACAAAGAACTCGAATTTGAAATTCCTTTTTCAGATAAAGCGAGTGTAGAAAATGCGATTCATTGTGCCTGTGTAATGTTGTATTTGAAATGCAAATTCTCAACTATTCGCGAACGCATGAAACATCTTTCGCGCATTGCTATGCGATTAGAAATGAAGGATGCTATCAACAATTGTTCGCTGATAAATGACACCTATAATTCTGATATCGGCTCACTAAAAATTGCGATTGATTTTTTGAAGCAACAAAATCAGCATCCGAAAAAGACGGTGATTCTCTCCGACATTTTACAAAGCGGAAGAGGCGAAATAGATTTATATCAGGAGGTAGCCAACCTGCTTGAAGAATGTAAAGTGAACCGTTTGGTTGGAATAGGCACTTCGCTTAGCCGACAAAAAAAACTGTTTGAGAAAAACGAATCGCTGCAATTTGAATCGTATGAAAGCACCGAAGATTTTTTAAAAAATCTTGATTCATCTTCATTCAATAACGAAGTTATTTTGCTTAAAGGTGCGCGCAGGTTTCGCTTCGAAGTGATTGGAAAATTTTTAGAAAAGAAAGCGCATGAAACAGTTCTCGAAATTAACCTGAATGCGCTTACACATAACCTCAAAGTATATCAGTCGCTACTGAAACCCGAAACCAAAATAATGGCGATGGTAAAAGCATTCAGTTACGGCAGCGGAAGTTTTGAAATTGCAAACACACTTCAGTTCAATCGCGTTGACTATCTGGCTGTTGCTTATGCCGATGAAGGAATTGAGTTGCGCAAAAATGGAATCACCCTTCCTATTATGGTTATGAATCCCGAACTGCGGAGTTTCGAAGCCATGATTCAATACAATCTCGAACCCGAAATTTATTCGCTAAATCTGCTCGACAAATTTACCGAAGTGCTCGCGCTTCTTCGAAATGGTGATGATGGCAAATACAAAATTCATATTGAACTGGAAACCGGAATGAACCGTTTAGGTTTCAGCAAGGAAGAAATTCCTGAACTGATAGAGCGCATCAGACCGAATCATCAATTACAAATTGCCTCGGTGTTTTCTCATTTGGCTGCAAGCGAAGACAAAGCATATGATGATTTCACCAAAGAGCAAATCAAAAATTTCGAAGCGATGAGCAAGTTGATTTGTGATGAATTCGATTACAAAATTCTCCGTCACATTTTAAACAGCAACGGCATTACGCGCCGCACCAAAGCGCAGTTCGATATGGTGCGTTTGGGAATTGGCTTGTATGGCATTGATTCTTCTGAAAAAGTAAATGCAAAGTTGCTTCCGGTTTCTACGCTCAAAACAACTATCTCGCAAATCAAGCACGTTAAGAAAGGCGACACCGTTGGTTATGGCAGAGTGGGAAAAGTTTCAAAAGATAAAACCATCGCTACAGTTGGCATTGGTTATGCCGATGGACTCAGCCGCAAACTTTCCGACAAAAACGGGCGTATGCTCGTGAACGGAAAATTAGTTCCCATCATCGGCAATGTGTGCATGGACATGACCATGCTCGACATTACTGGCACAGAAGCCAGCGAAGGCGATGAAGTAATTGTGTTTGGAAATAATCCGAGTGTGGAAGAAGTTGCCGAAGCGGCTGAAACAATTGCTTATGAAATTCTTACAGGTATATCAGGAAGAGTGAAGCGGGTTTATTTTCAGGAGTAACTAAACTTCTTTCAGCAACGTTCTGAACGCAGTAAACTTTCCGGGAAACATATCAAGTCCTTCTTTCTTTAAACGCTCTGCATGATGCTCTTTGTAATCGAAGTAGCTTGAAATGTCATTAGCGAAATACTGAAAGGCATAAGTGATGCCATCGGTTGTGTTCTCTTCCAACACACGATAAAGTTTGCTGTCAACAAAACATCCCGTTTCCATCACGCGTGGAATATGCTCTTCCTTCATCCACCTCAACCAAAGGTCGTGAACATCCAAATCAATTTTTACGGTTACGTTGTAAAGTATCATATCCTATTCTGAAATTTTATCTCCACGCAACAAGCGGTATTTTTTTCTTGCATCAATCACCAGCAACGAACTGTTGTAGTTCGTGATAATGGATTTGTAAAGTTCCATCGCCTTATCTTTATTATTCAAATGGTCTTCCTCAATTTCTGCCAATAGAAAAGTGGCATCATCACCTTTCAAATCTTCTTTGTAGTTCTTAATAATACTCTCGAGCAGTGGAACTGCTTTTTCAAATTCTTTTCGCTTCACATAAATCTGCGCCTGCGAATATTCAATGTCGTCACTCAGCGCATGGTTCGGAAACAAATAAGTAATGGTGTCTAACAAACTTCTCGCCTCTTCATCTTTATTTTGAAATAAAAGCAATTCGGCACGGGCATACATCATCAGCGGAGTTTCGGTGGTATCCATTCCTAAATTGTCAATAATAAAAACCGAAAGATTAATCGCATCATTAGAAATCAATTCACTCGTTGAACTCTTCAACGCTTCCAATTGTGTTTGTGCCCATTCAAAATCACCAATGTAGTAAGCGCGCTTGGCGTTGCGGTAGCGCGCATCTTCACCTAGCGGAGAATCCTTTTCGTCCTTATCTACCTGCGAGTAAAGCAGGGTTGATTCCCACACATCACCACCAATTAAAAGAAAATCGCCCAACGAAAGTTTGACTTGATTTTTCAATTGCTGATTCACACCCGGCATAGCAATCAACTCTTCGCAAAGAGCAGAAGCACTATCCAAATCGTGCAGATAAAACCCTTCCAGGTCTGCCAGTTCTTTCATGCTTTGTGATGTCCTGAAATTTCTTCCGTTTTCGTTAATGAACGATTGGTAATCGCTTTTCAACGCCACTAAATCTTCGCGTGTAATACTGATGTTCTTCGAAATTTTTTCCTTGCGGCAGGCGAGCAGTTCTGTGCGCGCCATAAAATACATAGCACTGTTGCTACCTTTGTTCACCACATATTCGAAACCGGCAATGGCATTGGTATAATCGCCTTCGGTTTGCGCCATGCGTGCAATGTTGAGTACACGAAAGCCGTTTTCATTTTTGCGCTTATCGAGTGCTTTCATTTGCACCAGCGCTCCTTCAAAATCTTTATTCTGAATATAAACCCAGGTGAGCAAGTCAATATAATCTTCGTTCGAAGAGTTCTTCTGCACCTTCGCATAAAGCTGCGTTTCCATTTCCGCCAACAACGCTTCTTCATTGCGTGAAGTCTGAACAATATTTTTTACTAGCTGCGAATTTTGCGGATGCGTTTCTAAGTTGAGTAAATAATATTTCACTGCGTTCACAAAATCACCTTTGCCTAAATACGCAGCCGCGAGTTCATTGCTGAAATAGGTTTCGTCTTTTACAATTTTATTTCCCTTTTCGTAAACCGTAATTACATAATCAAACAAATGATACGCTTCAAATGCATTTGCCAAACCACGAATGGCAGGTTCATTTGGTTTTAAATCTTTGAGTGCATGGTCGTATTGCTCCTTCGCTTTTTCAGGATTAGGAGCCTGCGAATACATATAACCGAGGTCAACCACATATTGCTGAACGCCCTCAAATTTTTTGATTTGCTTGCGCACCACTTTCTCTAACTCATCAAACTTTTTTAGCGACAGATAACCTTTGTAGAGTGGCGTGTAGAATTTTACATCGCAATTATTTTTCTCCCATAAGCTTTGATACAACTCCACTGCTTTGTCATACTCGCCATTACTCAAATAGCTTTTGGCAAGCGTTTCATCTCTGCCCGGCTGGGAATAGCCAACGCCCGAAAGCAGAACACTTAAGACAAGAAATGACAAAATCCTCTTCATTAAAAGTGAAAGTAAAAAGTTGTTATCAATATAGGCAGAGTTTTAAGAAATGTTGTTGCTTTGCAGTTCAATTTAATATACATGACCGCAGAAACTATCATTGACATCTATACCGAAATGACTCCGAATCCTGAGAGTTTAAAATTCGTGACTGACCGTCACATCCTCCCAAACTTTCAACTCGATTTTAAAACGAAGGAATTAGTCGCAGGTTCTGAACTGGCGAAAACACTTTTTGAAATTCCTTTTGTAAACGGAGTTTTCATTGCCAATAATTTTGTAACCATCACTAAGAAACCGGAATACGATTGGTTTGAAATTACTCCTGAACTGAAAGACGCTGTGAAACAATTTTTGCAAAGCGGAAAGAAACCAGTGGATGATGCGCTTTTGCCGAAAGATGTTTTACAGGAACAAAAATCGGAAGGCGCGAACCAGGACCCTGAATCAAAAATCAAAGAGCTACTCGACAAATATGTTAGGCCTGCGGTGCAGGGAGATGGTGGCCACATCGAGTTCAAATCTTTCGAAAACGGAACCGTGACGCTTTCGCTTCAAGGTTCATGCAGCAGTTGTCCTTCTTCTACACTTACGCTTAAATCAGGAATTGAAGGTTTGTTGAAACGCATGGTGCCTGAAGTAGAAGAAGTGGTTGCAGAAGCGGAATAAACAGCTGGGGAAAATTAAACAGGGTTAAAAGGAAGGTCTTTCAATATATTGTGACCGAAAAGGCAAACGCAAAAACTGTTATTACAATGAAACTACTGGATTTTGTTTCAATAGGAAAAAAAGACACCCGTTCCGGTTTTGGTGCGGGCATTTTAGAAGCAGGAAAAAAAAATGTAAACGTAGTTGCACTTTGTGCCGACCTTGTTGGCTCGCTTAAACTCGATGATTTTATTAAAGAATTTCCCGACCGATTTGTGCAATGCGGAGTTGCAGAGGCAAACATGATTGGCATTGCAGCAGGTATGACTATCGGTGGGAAAATTCCTTTCGCAACAACTTTCGCAAATTTTGCAACAGGCAGAGTGTATGACCAGATTCGTCAGAGCGTTGCTTACAGTGGTAAGAACGTAAAGATTGGTGCCTCACACGCGGGACTTACTCTTGGTGAAGACGGAGCCACGCATCAGATTCTTGAAGATATTGGCTTGATGCAAATGTTGCCGGGCATGGTGGTAATAAATCCTTGCGATTACAACCAAACAAAAGAAGCAACCATTGCCACAGCTGAATATGTTGGTCCTGTTTATTTGCGCTTCGGAAGACCGGCTTGGCCCATCTTTATGCCCGAAGGAAGTTTCAAACTTGGTAAGGCGATTGTGATGAACGAAGGGAAAGATGTAACCATTTTTGCAACCGGTCACTTAGTATGGAAAGCAGTAGAGGCAGCGAAACAATTAGAAGCCGAAGGACTTTCCGTGGAGCTGATAAACATTCATACCATAAAACCATTGGATGCAGAAGCGATTTTGAAATCAGTTTCAAAAACAAAATGTGCCGTAGTTTGCGAAGAACATAATCGCATTGGCGGACTTGGCTCATCTGTTGCTTCGCTTCTTGCTCAGGAATTTCCAGCTCCTTTAGAATATGTTGCAGTAAACGATTCATTCGGAGAAAGCGGAACGCCTGACCAGCTTCTCGCAAAATATGGATTGGATACACCAGATGTAATTGCCGCAGTAAAGAAAGTTTTGAAAAGAAAATAGAAATCCGATTTCTGTTTCCGCTTTTGGCAAGCTGTTTGAAATTCTTTCATCAAAAAAATTTATGAAAAAGTTAATTGCAATAATCGCGGTGGTGCTTTTTGTTTTTACTACAAAAGGGCAGGATTGGAGTTTCGGTTACGACCGCACTATTACCAATGTGAAAGGAGTAATCCATTTCTTAAACGATAAGGAACTTGTTGTTATAATTCCTGATGACAATCCGAATCAACGCTACATTGCAAGTAACCTGCCGGAAGAATACAAGAAAGAAGATTTGCACGTAACCATGAGTGGCGATGTAGGGAAAATTCCACCGAACGTGCGTATGATGGGAACTCCTTTAAAACTGAAATGCATTTGTATTTCAAAAGCCGAACAGAAAAAATTTAAACTAAAGAAGAGGAAACATTCTTTCAAATAAAGCTTAACAGATTTGCAATCCTCGTTCTGTATTTCATTCTTCGTGGTAAGTAATCACAAACCATGAGCGTTAAAGTATCTTCTCTTTCAAAAATCTACGGAGCACAAAAAGCCGTTGACGAAATTTCATTTGAAGTAAACAAAGGTGAAGTGCTTGGTTTCCTCGGACCAAACGGTGCGGGTAAAAGCACTACCATGAAAATTCTCACTTGTTTCATTCCTCAATCTTCGGGCACCGCAACAGTTTGTGGATACGATACGATTGCTGAGCCGTTAGAGGTGGCAAAAAAAATCGGCTATTTGCCAGAGAGTAATCCGCTCTATATGGATATGTATGTGCGCGAGTATTTAGAGTTTATGGCGGGCTTGCATAAACTCGGGAAAATTACTTCGAAGCGCATTGATGAAATGCTGGAAGTAACCGGTTTGGTTGCAGAACGGAAAAAGAAAGTCGGACAACTTTCGAAAGGATATAAGCAACGCGTTGGCTTAGCACAAGCCATGTTGCACGACCCAGAAGTTTTAATTTTAGACGAACCAACTTCAGGTCTTGACCCGAATCAATTGGTGGAAATCCGTTCGCTCATTAAACAATTGGGTAAAAACAAAACGGTGATTTTCTCCTCGCATATTATGCAGGAAGTGCAGGCTGTAGCTGACCGCGTTATCATCATCAACAAAGGAAAAATTGTTGCCGATGATTCTACCGCGAATTTGCAAAACCTGATAGGCAATGAAATAATTATCACCGCAGAATTTAAGCAGAACATTGAGCGGTCGCTGCTTGGAAATATTCGCGGAGTAAAATCATTTGAGCAATCGAAAGACGGTAAATGGAAAATTGTTTCTGAAAATCAGAAAGACCTGCGCGAAGAGATTTTCAACTTTGCCAAAGCAAAAGACCTGACCTTGCTTTCTCTCTATAAAGAGGAGTCGAGTCTGGAAGATGTTTTCAAGCAATTGACCAAGTAATTCCCCGTCAAAATTCAAAACAGAAAATTGTTTTGAAAAATCGCTCTGTGCGCATACATTCGCCCCCGTTTAAAAAAATCAAACAACAGAAAACAATGGCAATTACGCTCACTATGCTTAAGCCCGATGCAGTAGCAGACGGACACACCGGAAAAATTATTGACATGATTATCCAGTCAGGATTTAAAATTCAGGCAATGAAACTGACTCGTCTTTCTAAAGAGAAAGCCGAAGAATTTTATGCTATTCACAAAGAGCGTTCGTTCTTTGGAGAACTGATTGCTTTTATGACCGAAGGTCCTATTGTAGCTGCAATTCTTGAAAAAGATAACGCAGTAGAAGATTTCAGAAAACTGATTGGTGCTACTAATCCTGAAAAAGCAGATGCAGGAACTATCCGTAAATTATTTGCCGCTAACATTGAGCGCAACGCCATTCACGGAAGCGATAGCGATGCAAATGCAGAAATTGAAGCGAAGTTTCATTTCAGCGGCTTAGAAAGATTCTAAAGCAATATGCAGTAAAACAAAAAAGGTCGGTGTTAGCACCGACCTTTTTTGTTTAGTAATCAATGATGTCACGCTGAGCTTGTCGAAGCGCTTCTCGACATCCTTCGACAAGCTCAGGATGACATACCTTATTCTACAATTAACTTTTTACGAAGCACCTGCGCTCCTTTTTCGATACTTACTATATAAACTCCACTGCTGATATTCAACAGTTCAATTTCAAATTTTGTATTCACAGTTTCGTGTTTGGCCATCAATCGTCCCATGGCATCAATGATTTTTACTTGACTTCCTATCCAATCTTTTTCAACTAAAAGCTCTAACCGATTAGTCGAATTCGGATTTGGAAAAATGCGGAAGCTGTTTTCCTGTAAAACCTCGTTAACTGAGTTATAGATAAAACTGAATGGAGGAGATTGTGTTGAACAACCATATTGATTCGTTATGCTTACCGTATAATTTCCGCTTGCGGGTGGTGTGTAGTTAGCAGCGTTAGCACCGTTTATCAAAGCACCGCTATTATACCATTGATACGAAGCTGCACCAATACTGCTTGCCGATAAAACAGAACCCTGTTGTGTAATGGTTATTTGCGGGGTGTCAACATAGACTACATCGAAAGAAAGCGTTGAAGTGGTTCCGCATTCGTTGCTTGCATACACAGAAACAGAGCCACTGCTCATATAGCTGTTTACACTAAGCACTGAACTTCCTTGCCCTCCAATAATATTCCACGGATTGCTCGCATTCCAAACAATACTATCTGCATTATCTGCCGATGAAAGAGAGAAGTTAAGTGCATCATAGCTATTCAAACAAACGGTATCTATCCCATAAAGAATTCCTAAAGTTGGGATATGGTGAACGGTAACATTGATAGTTGAAGGAATACTTTGCCCGCAATTATTTACCGCACTAACGCTTATGATTCCACTGCTGTCACCTACTGTGTAATCTATACTTGTGCTTGGGTTGAGCGTTACAGCGCTCCAGCCATTTGGAGCTGACCAACTGTATGCACTTGCACCACTTACAGGCGCAATAGAAAACGAACCCGAAGTTCCCGCACACAAATCAACTACTCCGCTTATTGTTCCGGGTGTTCCAAGATTGGATGGAACAACAGTAATACTGGCTGTAACAGGTGATGAAGTGCCACAACTATTTTGTGCTGTTACAGAAATGGTTCCTCCGTTTGTTCCGGAAGTGGCTGTAATAACATTCGTGTTATTTCCCGCTGTAACATTCCAACCATTTGGTAAAGTCCAATTGTAAGTAGTTCCTGCATCGTTGGTTACAGAAATACTAAGATTTGAAATGTTTGAGCAAACGGTATCGGCAGAAGTAATTGGTGATGGAGTAGCTGGTGAAAAATTTTGAGTTACAGAAACCGAAACAGCCGCAAGAGCACATGTTCCATTTCCTATCACCACTGAATAATTTCCTGAAGTATTTACAGCGAGAGTGCCGGCAATTGAATTGTCGTTCCATAAATATTGAAAACCTGCCGGGTTTGCCGTAAGCGTTGTGCTACTGCTGTTGCAAAAATACGTAGGGCCCGAAATACTTGCATTTGCAGGAACGGTATTGGTGCAAATTTGTTGAACTGTAGAAATGGTGGCCGTGTCAATAAGGTTTTGAATTTTAGTCCAAGCTTCGCAAACTCCTTTCAAATAGTAATCGAGATATGGATTGAGATACAGGCGCACTCTGCGTTGTTGTTCTGTACTTGATAAACCACCAGCAGTAATACAAGTGCCCTCACCAAAACCGCAATTAAAATTATTGTCAGCAAAAGCGCAATGATAACCCTTGATGAGATTGATATGAAGCTTACAAGCCGAAGCAAGTGAGTCATACATTAACTGCTGATTCGCTGCATTTGGCGCAACGCAATCAAGCGTTCCCGAAAAAACTAAATGCGGTTTTGTAATTGCTTTGGCTGCAATAGATGCTTTAGGATTTGTTTCGGCAGCAGCAAAAGTGAAATAACAAATGGGTGAAGTGGTGTATTGGTCAGCCAAAAAAGTTGAACCACCACCCATGCTATGCCCCCCAATGGCCAAACGATTAGTCGTACTTCCCGCAAAAGGTGAAGTACCTGCAAGCATGAGGTCGGACACCTTAGCTAAATCTTTTCCAAAATCAAGATGGCTTGGTGCAGGAATTATACCTGATTCGGTCCTTGGAAAGCAAATAATATACCCGCTATTCACGAGTGAATCCCACAAAGTTGTGTAAGCATCCCATGTCATACTGAAACCGTGGCCGAAAACAATTACGGGGAAATTTCCCGCAGCCACAGGAGTGTTGTTGCCCGCAGAAGTTGCAGGATAATAAATTTCAGTTCCTATATCGCGCCCTGTTCCGCCAACAGGATTTGTGGTTCCGCCACCAATAGCAAAACCACCCGTGCGCGATGCATCTTTAAAATTGATTGACTTGTGCCCGATTGGATATTGAGCAAAAGAAGCGAGAGAAAAACAAATGAGAAGAAGAGTGGAAAATTTTTTCATGAAATTTTGTTGTTGTGTAAATCTAATCGTATCAATTAAAAAACGCTCCCTGCTGCAAAAAAGGATTGGTTCTTCTTTCTACTCCTATAAATGTATCATTACCGTGACCGCAAAAAACTTTTACATCATCTGGCATGGTCATTAGCTTTTGCATAATTGAATTCAGCAGCACTTCGCCACTGGCTCCCGGCAAATCAAAGCGTCCAACACTTCCCTGAAACAAAACATCTCCGCACACCACTATTCTTTCGGCTTCATTATAAAAAGATAAACTGCCGGGCGAATGCCCGGGAGTGAAAAGTGTTTTCAAAACAGTTTTGCCGAAACTTATTTCATCGCCTTCTTTCAACCAATGCTTTGGTTTTGGCGATGGCTCAACGCTAAAATTAAAGAAGCTTTGAAAATCGAGTGCCTGATTCATCACCTTCCATTCTATTTCATGAAACTCAGGAAGCAGATTGTATTTGTCGCAAAGAAATTTATTGCCGCCAAAATGGTCAATGTGGCAATGCGTGTTCAACAGATTCACAGGTTTCAGATGGTTTGATTCAATCGTTTGCACCAATTGATTTTGTTCAGATTCATTCGAACAGCCGGCATCAATAATTACACATTCATTTGTTTCATCTGCCAGCACAAAAGTATTTTCCTGAAACGCGTTAAAAGTGTGTTTGAATATCCGCAGCATTATTTATTTTTTAAGTTTGAAGGCGTGAATATAAAAGAGACGTAGGAGATAAATACAAAACAAAGTTCTTCGCTTGGCGTTTGATGATTTACCAATGATTTATTTAGAGAGAAAAATATTCTTCCCTCGTAGTTTCAATTCCCGCTTTTGGTTATTGGTTATTGGTTATTGTCTATCGTCTATCATCTGCTCTGCGCAGGGCAATGAAAAATTCGGACAAAACCGCGTTCAGTATAAAGACTTCAGTTTTCAGTATTATGAGAGCGATAACTTCATCACTTACTTTTACATGGGCGGGCAGGACATTGCCAAGTATGTTATTAAATCTGCCGAAGACAATGCCGATGAAATTTCGAAGTTGCTCGACTTTCATTACAAGCGCAAGATTGACATCATCGTTTACAATAACATCAACGAACTCAATCAAACCAACATTGGCATTTACGACCAGGGACAAAACCCGGGCGGCACTATAAAAATTCCCGACAGTAAATTGTTCGTTTACTTCAATGGCGACCATCGTCACCTCGACAAGCAAATTCGCGAAGGCATTGCAAAAATTTATGTCAGCAAAATGATTCTGGGAACTTCGGTAGGCGAAGTTTTATCGAATGCTGTTTTGCTTAATCTGCCCGACTGGTATAAGCTGGGTTTGATGCAATACATTGGCGAAAGCTGGAACAGCGATATGGAAGACCGCCTGCGCGATGGCATTATGAGCGGCAGATACACACGCCTCAGTAAACTTCAACCCGATGATGCAATTTTTGTGGGGCATTCCATTTGGCACTATCTCGAAGAAGTGCACGGCAAAAGTGCGGTGAGTAATATTCTTTATCTCACCCGTGTGAACCGAAGTGTTGACAACGGATTTATGTTTGTGCTCGGTACTAATCTTTCCGAAACATTACAGCAGTGGTACGAATACTATCTAAACCGTTTCAGCAGTGAAGCCAAACTTTCTTCAATGCCCGATGATAATTCATTGGTGAAAACAAAAATTAAAAAGAACGTTGATTACTACGAAACAAAACTGAGTGCCGATGGCAAATTTGTGGCGTATGCGAGTAACGATATGGGACGTTACAAAGTTCATTTGCTGAATACCGAAACACAAAAGAGTAAAGTTATTTTCAGAGGAGGATGGAGAACCAATACCATTTTTACCGACCAATCAATTCCTTTACTTGCCTGGGAGCCATCGGGTAAAAAGCTGGCGATTATCAGCGACAAGCGCTCCAATATTTTCATTCGCTTCTACGATACAGAAACAAAGAAGATGGAGAAAAATCCTGTCCGCAAGTTTCAAAAAATAGTGAGCTTCAGCTATGTAGATTCAAAACAGTTGGTGATGAGTGCCATTCAAAACGGACAGACCGATATTTATCTCTACAACATTGCATCAACTACCACGCGAAAACTGACAGACGATTATTTTGATGATTTGTATCCTGCCTACATAGAAGCAGACAGCGTTCGAGGAATTATGTTTGCAAGCAACCGCGAAGATGATACGCTACGTCCATTGCGATACGAATCGCAAAGCGTCAACAACCGTCAGCTCGATTTGTTCTTTTATGATTTGAATGCCAATCAGAATTTTCTCTATCGCGTAACTTCCACACCGTTTTCTAACGAGTCGTATCCGCAAAATTTTAGCGAGAAAGATTTTTGCTTTTTAAGCGAAGAGAACGGAGTGCGCAATCGACACATTGGTCATTTTGAAAGTGTGTTCGACCACAACGAAAAAAGCATTCGATTTATTTTGAAAGAAACCGGGGAGCTTGATTCTATTCAAGCGCCTGCAAATGTTTCTGCCGCAAGCATGCTCGACCCTGCTAGCGAGCAATTGAAAGATACTTCTTCTGCCAAGGTTTATAAACTGGGCGGAGCTACTGCAGCTTACACCAATTACACTTACAACATACGCGAACAAACAGTGGTGCCGCAAAAAAATCTGGCTCTTGATGTTTTCAAAATCAAAAACAAAATTCAGTTGCGCAAATACAGTTTACAATCTACTGCCACCACCAGCGAACCTGTTTTCGATTACATGATGCAGTTGCAGAAAAAAGAAATTGAAGCCACTAAAGCGGCTGAGAAAAAGGAAGAGCCTGCGGTAAAATCCTTTGTAGAAAAATACGATTCGGTAAGAGCCAATCGCGGCAACCGTCCGTTCGATTTTCAAAGTGAGTTCGATTACGGCATAAAACTTTTCGATTGGGATTCAGCTTCTGCATTGAAATTAAAAAGCACTAATGAAGGTTATGTGTTTCGTTTTTCGCGTGTGCGTCCTTACTTCATTCGTTTTACGGTTGACAAGGTAATTGCGCAAGTGGACAACAGCATTATGTTCACGCGCTATCAACCGTTTGACCCTTACAATCCGCAGTTTAATACACAGCCGGTGAGTTTCATGTTCAAGTTTGGCATTACCGATTTACTGGAAAATCATAAGCTGTATGGAGGGCTTGCTTTGCCTTTCAGCGGGCTTAATGGCAACACACAATATTTTATTACCTACGAAAATCTGACGAAGCGTCTCGATACAAAATTCACTTTCTTCAGAAAATCGTATGGAAGCACGGCAACGGGAAGACTTCCGTTTTCGAATACAATTCTCCCTGCCAATTATTCTTTGCCTTACAGTATAAAAACAAACTATGCTGAATTGCAATTCAATTATGCGCTCGATGTGCTCAGCAGTTTGCGCTTTAGTTTTTCGTTTAGAAATGACAAAGTGGTTTACAAATCGCAGGATACTTTTTCGTTGCGGTTGCCAAGCGTTTCTGATAACTGGTTGTTCTTCCGCGCAGAATATGTTTTTGACAACTGCATGGAAGTGGCAACTAATATTCGCTATGGAACGCGCTTTAAAGTTTTTGCCGAAGTGCACAAAGAATTTCCAACCAAGAACAAAAATGTTTCTGACCGATTCGATTTTCCTGTGGTGCAGTTCAATAATAAAGTGCTTGGTGTTTTCGGATTTGATTTGCGCCACTATCAAAAAGTTTACAAGCAAATTATCTGGGCTACTCGTTTAGCCGCTGGTGCATCTTTCGGCAATGCAAAAATGATTTATTACATGGGCGGAATTGACAACTGGATTACCGGACCCGGCTTCGATAAGTTTGACCGCACTACGCCAATCAATCTGAATAATAATTACGCGTTCCAAACACTCGCAACTCCACTGCGCGGGTTCAAACAAAACGCGCGCAATGGCGATAAGTTCATTGTGTTCAATACAGAATTGCGCGTTCCTATTTTCGCTGCGCTTATCAATTCCCCCATTCGTTCGGAGTTGATTCGCAATTTTCAAATCCTCGCTTTCTTTGATGCGGGAACTGCATGGGAAGGTGCTTCGCCTTGGTCGGGAAGCAATCCGCTTTACAACGAATCTGTTCCAAACACAATAGATAATCCTTCGGTGATTGTTCATGTGCAGAAATATAAAACACCAATCATCATGGGCTTCGGTCCCGGTTTGCGCACTTCTATTCTTGGATATTTTTTACGTTTCGATACGGCTTGGGGCTACGACACGGGAGAGGTGAGCAAGAAGCCGAAATATTATTTTTCGTTTGGTTTAGACTTTTAATTATGTTGAAATTACGCTCAGAAAATTTAGTGAAAACGTACAAGGGCAGAGCCGTTGTAAATCATGTTTCAGTAGAAGTAAATCAAGGAGAAATTGTTGGTTTGCTCGGACCAAACGGTGCGGGAAAAACAACCTCGTTCTATCAAATTGTTGGATTGATTCCGCCCGATGAAGGAAAAATATTTTTGGGCGACCAGGAAATTACCGACTTGCCGATGTATAAGCGCGCGCAATTGGGTGTGGGTTATTTGCCGCAGGAGGCATCGGTGTTTCGTAATCTTTCAGTAGAAGATAACATCGCTGGAGTTTTGGAAATGACAAAGCTTTCTAAACACGACCAGAAGGAAAGGTTGGAACTTTTGCTCAGCGAGTTTGGTTTGAATCGTGTGCGAACGAGTATGGGAAATGTATTAAGCGGTGGCGAAAGAAGAAGAACAGAAATTGCGCGCGCACTCGCCACCGACCCTAAATTTATTTTACTCGATGAACCCTTTGCAGGAATTGACCCGATTGCTGTGGAAGATATTCAGCGCATTGTAGAAGATTTGAAACGCAGAAATATCGGAGTGCTTATTACCGACCATAATGTGCAGGAAACACTTTCTATCACCGACCGCGCGTATCTTTTGTTTGAAGGGAAAATTCTGAAAGCAGGAACGGCAGAAGAACTCGCCAACGATGAACAGGTGCGCAGAGTTTATCTGGGACAGAATTTTGTTTTGCGCAAACGAATTGCTTCATAGTCTTTGATGACATGAAAAATTTCGATTGGAAAAATTTCGTTTTCCGCATTTATCTTAAGCTTACTTTCCCTCCAGATTTCACAGGTGAAAAATCTATTCGTCATCAACAGAAAGTTTTAAAGAAAATTCTTCGTCAGCTTTCGAATACAGAAATGGGAAAGGATTTGAAGTTTTCTGAAATCAAGTCTTACAATGATTTCAGAAACCGTGTTCCAGTTACTCAATATGAGTTTTACGAAAATTACATTGAGAAAATAAAAGCTGGTCAGCAAAAAGTAATGACCGACAAGCGAGTGAAGTGGTTTGCAAAAACTGCGGGAACTACTAGCGGCAAAAGCAAATTGGTTCCTATCACCAAACAAATAATGCAGCAGTGTCATGTGCGCGGAACATTTTTTGCGCTCTCTAAAATTCATCAGCAGGATAAAAACATGCGGCTGCTGAGTCACAAAAATCTTTTGATTCCCGGAGGCATTTACGAAACGCTTGATTCCGGAATTACAGTAGCCGATGTTTCAGCGATTATCTCCATTAACATCCCATACATCTATCGCGGCTATTATACGCCCGATATTCAAGTGCAAACGTTTTCTAAATGGGAAGAAAAAATAGCCAACGCAGTCAAACAAATTTCGAAGGAAGATGTAGGAACCATGAGCGGTGTGCCTACCTGGATTTTATCGGTGCTGCAAAAAATGAAAGAGGAATATCCGTTCGAAAAATTGATTGATAAGTGGAAGAACCTTCAAGTGTATTTTCACGGTGGCGTAAGTTTTGAACCTTATCGAAAACAATTTGAAGACTTAGTCGGCAAAGACGATTTCAATTTCTTCGAAGTGTATAATGCTACAGAAGGATTCTTCGGCATTCAGGAAAACTTGAAAAGCAATAACCTGTTACTGCTCACCGACAATTATATTTTCTATGAGTTCATACCGCTCGATAAATATTCAGCGGGAGAAAGAAATGCCATTGAACTTAGTGAAGTAAAAACCGAAGTGCCCTACGTGATGCTGATTACTGCACCTAACGGATTGATTCGCTACACTATTGGTGATGTCATCACTTTCAAATCATTGAATCCGTTTACGTTTAAAATTACAGGGCGCACACAAGAATACATAAATGCCTTTGGTGAAGATTTGTTGTTGAGCAACGTTGAAAATGCGTTGATGAAAACGAACAAAGAACTCGATTGTGCCATTCGTGATTTTACGGTGGCTCCTTTCTACATCAATTTGGAACAGAAAGGCAAAATTCAATTCGCCATTGAGTTTTCGAAACCACCAATTGATGTTTCTGCCTATGAAAAATTGCTGGACGAAAATTTGCAAAAAGAAAATTCGAACTACAAACAGAAGCGCGCGAACAACCTGGCGTTATCTTCGCTCGAAGTAATCTCTCTGCCAAACGAAACATTCTATCGTTGGCTCTCGTCAAAAAACAAGTTGGGCGGGCAACACAAAGTGCCGCGCTTGGTGAACGGAAGAAAGATGTTCGAAGAAGTTCTCGCGTTCGTTTAGGAATTCATGGTTTTGAATAATTGCAGTTGATGATTAACTTACAAACGCAAATCCCAAATACTTTACCCGTGGCAGAGCAAAACGATTTTCAAAACATCGTTGATATTTCTCCCTTCCCCATTCTGGTTCACAAAATGGGCAAAGTGGTTTATGCCAATGCACTTACTTTAGAAATGTTTGGTTTCGCAACGGAACAGGATTTGCTCGGCAAAAATTTACTGGAACTTACCTTGGTTGAGGACAGGCAAAAAGTGATTGATGCCGTTACAAAAGGAGCCAAAGAAAAAACAGGCAATGCAGTTTTGGTTTCGCGCATGCTTACGAATGATGGCAAGGTGATTCACGTTGAAACCAAAAGCTACACTATAAATTTTAAGGGAGAAGAATGTAGGCTGGCGGTGGCTTACAACTACGATTACATTACGCAGGTAGAAAAAGAACTGCGCGATAAAAATATTTTCATTGAGAAAATAAATCAAACGCTTCCTCTACACGTTTCCATTTTCGATTTGCCTACCATGAAATTCATTTATCGCAATTATGATATAGCCACAACATTGGGATATGCAGAAGATGAGGTAGAGAACATCATGCTGTTAGCTCATCCCGCCTATGCAGAAGATGCAATGAAAAATTTGCAAAGTTTTTTGATGCTGAAGGAAGGAGAAATAAAATCGGTGCTTGGAAAATATTTGACAAAGACCGGAGAAATAAAACATCTCATTACACGCGCCACTCCTTTTTTATTTGATGAAGCGGGAAGAGTACAACAGGTGCTCACTACCACTGCAGATATTTCCGATTTACAAAATACGCGCGAGCAGTTAGATGAAAAGGTAAAAGAGCTTTCGCAAAAAAATGAGCAGCTCGAAAAGTATATCACATCAAATACGGAACTTGAAAAATTCGCCTACATCGCTTCGCACGATTTGCGAGAACCTATACGCAGCATAGTTGGATTCACACAACTGCTTCAAAAAAGAGCTACTGATAAAACCGACCCCGAGACAAAAGAATTCTTGGGAAATATTATTGACAGCGCACAACGCATGAACACGCTCGTGCATGGCTTGCTCGATTATTCGCGCGTAACTTCAACAGGAAAACAATTTGAAAAAGTTGACACCAACGAATTACTTAAAAAAGTGGCTGACGATTTAAAAGCAACAATTGAAGAAAACAAGGCGGAAATTATTTTTAAGAATCTGCCTGCGGTGCAAGGCGATGAAATTCAACTAAGGCAGTTGTTCCAGAATTTAATCAGCAACGGAATTAAATTCAGAAGCGAAAACAAAAAGCCCCGAATTGAAATAACGGCTCAAACCGAAAACGGAAAACTTGTTTTCAAAATACAGGACAACGGAATTGGCTTGGATAAAAAATATCACGAAAAGGTTTTTCAAATTTTTACGAGATTGAATAGCACAGCTAAATATCAGGGCTCGGGAATTGGTTTAGCTGTTTGCAAAAAAATTGTGGAACGCCACGGTGGTGAAATTTGGTTGGAATCAGAATTAGGAAAAGGAACTGCTTTTTATTTCACTATATCTTCCGCTCAATCGTAAACTCAATCAACTGTCCTACCGATTTTCGTGATTCGCTTTCCGGAAATTCATAAAGCAGTTTCAACGCTTCATCGCGGTATTCCATCATCTTCTTCGCAGCATAATCCATTCCTCCATTCGTGCGAACGGTATCAATTACCCAGCGCACTTTCTCAGTGTTCTGATTTTCATTCTTGATAATATTGATGATTTTTCTTTTAGTTGATGAATCAACTTTACTCAAAGCATAAATGAGCGGCAGCGTCATCTTCCGTTCTTTAATATCTATACCGCGTGGCTTGCCAATCTCTGCTTCCTCGTAATCGAACAAATCATCTTTTATCTGAAAAGCGATTCCGATTTTTTCTCCCATCAATTTCACACGTGCAATCTGCGCCTCATCTTTGGTAGTTGTAGAAGCACCGCAAGCACAAGCTGAAGCAATCAGCGAAGCAGTTTTACCGGTGATGATTTCAAAATAAATATCCTCTTTAATGTCAAGCTTTCTCGCTTTCTCCAATTGCAGTAATTCACCTTCGCTCATAGCGCGAATGGTATCCGAAAGAATATGCAGCAATTGAAACTGGTCGTTTTCTATCGAAAGCAATAAACCTTTCGACAACAAATAATCGCCCACCAGCACTGCAATTTTATTTTTCCAAAGTGCATTGATGGAAAAAAATCCTCTGCGCTGATATGAATCATCTACCACATCATCATGCACTAAAGTGGCGGTGTGCAAAATTTCTACGAGTGAAGCCGCCACATAAGTTGCTTCGTTCAACTCACCACAAAGGCGGGCAGAAAGAAAAACAAACATCGGGCGCATCTGCTTGCCCTTGCGCGTAACTATGTAATGAGTAATGCGGTCGAGCAACGGAGCTTTGCTCTTCATACTTTCACGAAAGCGAACTTCAAACTCATCGAGTTCCTTCGCAATCGGTTTTTTTATTTCATCTAAATTCAACGACATAACTTGAGCGAATGTAAAAGTTAAAAGCAAAAGGTATTAGCACGCGGATGACGCAGATGAAACGGATTTACACAGATTTTAAATCTGGTTAATCCGTATAAATCCGTGTTATCCGTGTGCTAATGAATTCTATGTTTGCATTGTTTATGAGCAACGAAATAAAAATTGGCGGAGTAACCGAACACTTCAACCTGCCGTGGAATTTAGCTGTAGAGGAAAATAAATTTTCCGAAACCGGAGTTGATTTAAACTGGAAATTCTTCCCCGGTGGCACTGGTGTAATGACCGAAGCCCTCCACACCGGTGAGCTCGACCTCGCCATTCTGCTCACCGAAGGTTTTATTTCTGCCGCATCAAAAGGACTGAAAGCAAAAATCGTAAAAGAGTATATCACCTCTCCGCTCGGCTGGGGCATTTTCACGGGTGCCAAATCGCAGTTCTATTCCGTTTACAACCGCCTGCCAAAAAAATATGCCATCAGCAAAACCGGTTCCGGTTCGCACCTCATGGCAATGATACATGCCGAGCAGCGCGGAGAAAAAATCACTGCCGAAGATTTAATAGAAGTAAAAAGTATTGATGGTGCCATAGATTCACTTTCTAAAAATGAAGTGCAAATTTTTTACTGGGAAAAATATACCACCAAACCATTTGTAGAGAATGGAACACTGCGCATGATTGGCGAGTTCAGCGCACCGTGGAGCAGCTTCTTAATTGTAGCCAGCGATAATGCATTGAAAACAAAACGCCCTGCCATTCAAAAACTTTTGGAAGTCATTAATCACGAAAGCGCGCACTTTGTTTCTTCTCCACAAACCGTTCGCTTGCTTCAAACAAAATTTAAGTTGAGCGAAACCGATGCTTACACCTGGCTGCTTTCCACGGTCTGGAGTTCCGATTACACCGTTCGCCTGCGCGGTCTCGAAAACGCCAAACAGGCACTGCTCAAAATTGGCAGCGTTTCTCCCGATTTGAATATGGCAGATTTGTGCGATACCGATATTACTTTGGTTTGATTTGGGATGTTCTACAAAGCCTGACCCTGCTTTTGTGCGTGGATATGGGGTTAGCAAAAAAGCAGGGGCGCGCCCGCACGTTTATAAATAGCGGATGGGCTGCCATAAATATTTTTAAACTTGTGTTATGAATTTAGCTCTCTTAATTCTTCTACCGGTGCTGGCTTCGTGTGGTGTACTGCTGGTGCGTGATGTAAAGCAGGTGCGGTGGATTGCGCTGGCGGGTGCGGTGGCGCAGGTTTTTCTTTGCGGGTTTTTGCTGATGGCTTATACGCAGGAGCGCAGTGCGGGGAACACGGCTGCGTTTTTGTTTGAGCAGCGTGCGGTGTGGTTTGCGGCTTTTAATATTCAGTATTACGCGGGGGTGGACGGGATTTCGGTGGCGATGATTATGATGACGGCACTGGTGGTGGTGGCGGGTGTGCTGGTGAGCTGGAAGGTGGAGAAACTGACGAAGGAGTTTTTCTTTTTGCTGTTGTTTTTGAGCGCGGGGGCTTATGGGTTTTTTGTGTCGCTGGATTTGTTTATGCTGTTTTTCTTTCTGGAGCTGGCGGTGATTCCGAAGTTTTTGCTGATAGCGATTTGGGGCAGCGGGCGCAAGGAATACAGCGCGAACAAGCTGGCGCTGATGCTGATGGGCGGCAGTGCGTTGGTGTTTTTGGGTTTGCTGGCGGTTTATTTTTACAACGGCACTCCTACGTTTGATTTGGTGGCGATTTCGAAAACGCATTTGCCGCTGGCGGTGCAGTCGAAATTTTTTCCGTTTTTGTTTTTGGGTTTCGGGGTGTTCGGGGCGTTGTTTCCGTTTCACACCTGGGTGCCTGACGGACACAGCAGCGCGCCTACTGCGGCTTCGATGTTTTTAGCGGGTATTTCGATGAAGTTGGGTGGCTATGGTTGTCTGCGCGTGGCTACTTACCTGATGCCCGAAGGCGCGCACG
>CANJRM010000011.1 GCA_947476645.1 Bacteroidota bacterium | reverse complement strand
TTTTAAACGCTGCCAAAAATATCCGAATTCCTTATAAGTACTGTACCAACTAAGTGCTGCTGTCAGTTAAAAAAACTTAACTGAAAACTTTCGGTTTGCTGTTTGCTTAAGTAGTAAATGTTAGTTACGAAACAGAACAGATAAGTTGCACGTTATACTTTCTTTTTAGATTTTTTATTGTTCGATTGTATCTAATAAAAATCATTCCACGTTTTCTGTTGATATTGATGTGAACGCGTTCTGCCATTTTATTTTCCATTTGTAGAATAAAGAATCAATCATGAAAAAACTTCTTGTTGCCCTCGTTCTTGCTTTTCCTGTCTTCTGTTTTTCGCAGGTGGTTACCAAAGAAAATGCAAAAGGCAAAGCGAAAGAATTATTTGACAAAGCCGACAATAGCTTTGCTTTCGGTAAATTGTTTTTGGCAGATTCATTACTTCATGATGCCGTAAAAGAGAAAGACAATTTTATAGATGCGTGGATGTTGCTCGGGCAAATCAATTTAGAGTATCTCAAAAATTTTGAAGAAGCCAAAAAGGGATACGAAAAAGTAAAACTGCTTCAAGCCAATTATTTAAGTGATGTAGATTTTCAATTGGCGCGCTGCAATATGAATTTGGGAAACTACTCGCAGGCAAAAACATTGCTTACTTCCTTTTTGCACCAGGAAAAATTAGTTGCTACCGAGAGAATTCAGGCAGAAAAGTATTTGACTGATTGTGATTTTTCTACCGAAGCAGTCTCTCATCCGGTTGATTTTAAGCCCGTGAATTTGGGAGGGAACGTAAACAGTTCAGCCGATGAAAGCATGCCTTCTTTAACAGCCGATGGAAAGTATTTGTATTTCACACGCCACTTTGGACAAGGTGCTTTTCAGGATGAAGATATTTTTATGTCGTTGCATACCAGCGCAGGTTTCGCTCCCGCAATTAGCGTAGGCGATATGATAAATACGGAACGCTTTATTGAAGGCGCACAAAATGTTTCGCCCAGCGGCAAATATTTATTTTTCACTTCTTCCGACAGACCTGACGGTTTAGGCAGAGCAGATATTTATATCAGTAGAAAGGTGGGTGATATTTGGGAGCGTCCGAACAATATGGGTTCGCCTATCAATACACCCGGTTACGAAACACAGCCATGCATTAGTGCCGATGGCAAGCAATTATTTTTCTCAGCTATTCGCGCCACAGGAAAAGGCGGTTGCGATATTTGGGTTTGTCATTTAAATGCTGATGGCACTTGGAGTCAAGCCGAAAATTTAGGTGACAGCATTAACACGCCATTCGATGAGATGCGACCTTACATTCATCCCGATGGCAACACACTTTATTTTTCTTCAAACGGTTTACCGGGATTAGGCAACTACGATATTTATGTGAGCCACAAAAATGCAAATGGCAAATGGGGCAAACCCGAAAACCTTGGCTATCCTATCAATACTGCTGGTGATGAATTGGGAATTTATGTAACAGCCGATGGCACACACGCATTTTTTGCAAGCGAACAAAAAGACAGCAAAGGGCAAATGGACATTTACACGTTTGATATGCCCGCGCATTTGCGTCCTGGATACACGACTTATGTAAAGGGAAATGTTTTTGACAACGAAAGCCGCGAACCAATAAGTGCGAATGTGCAGGTGTATGATTTGGAAACAGGAAAACTCTTCAGCACTTTTTCAACTGACAAAGTGAACGGCACATTTCTTTCTACGCTTCCTGCAGGTAAAAATTATGCGGTTGAAGTAATGCGCGATGGTTATCTGTTCTTCTCAAAAAATATTTCGTTGAAGGATGTAAAAGAAGGAACACCTTTTGAAATTGATATTGCCCTCAGCAAAATAAGAGTGGGAGAGAAGGTGGTGTTGAACAATATCTTTTTTGATTCCGAAAAATTTGAATTGAAAAAGGAATCGGCTTCGGAACTTTCAATAGTGATGAAGATGCTCGAAAAAAATCCCTCCATGAAAATTGAAATTGGAGGACACACAGATAACACTGGTAGCGAAGAAAAAAACAAAGCATTATCTGAAAGCAGAGCAAAAAGCGTTTATGAATATTTAGTAAGCAAAGGTGTAACTGCCGAAAAGCTGAGCTACAAAGGGTATGCAGCATCTAAACCCGTTGCTGCAAACAACACACCAGAAGGCAAATCAAAAAACAGAAGAACAGAGTTTATTGTTCTCGCGATTTAAGATTCATTCAATAGTAAATTCACTAAGTAGTCTACACCAATAGTTGCTTTTTCATTGATAAATTTAAGATGATGCACACGAGGCAGTGGCATATCGTTAGGGTCAATCAGCCATTTAGGAATTTCGTAGGGAGTGTAATTGACTAAACCCGCAGCAGGATAAACTACCAATGAAGTTCCTACTACAATAAAAATATCAGCATCGCGAACTATAGGAACGGCAGTTTCCATCATAGGGACTGCTTCGCCAAACCAAACAATGTGTGGTCGCAATTGAGAGCCTTTCTCACAAGTATCCCCTTCTGAAATATCCTTCTTCCAGTTGTAAACCAAATTTTCATCTACACTGCTTCTTGCTTTTAAAAGTTCTCCGTGCAAGTGAATAATGTTTGTAGAACCACCACGCTCATGCAAATCATCAACGTTTTGGGTGATGATGGTCACATCATATTTGCTTTCGAGTTCAGCTAGTGCAAAGTGTGCGCGATTGGGTTTGCAGTCTAACAGTTGTTTTCTGCGCTCGTTGTAAAAATTTAAAACTAATTGTTGGTCGTTATACCAGCCTTCGGGGGAAGCCACATCTTCCACCCGATGATTTTCCCACAAACCTCCGGAGTCGCGAAAGGTTTTAATACCGCTTTCGGCACTAATGCCCGCGCCAGTAAGAACAACAATTTTTTGTTTCACAAATAAATTTTGAGATGCTTAAACAAGAAGAGGAAAGATAGAAGTTTATCGCGACTTCACATTCAAATTGGCGGAGGTAAGATATGTGCCGCTTCCTGTAAAAACTTTTACGCGATAGTTGCCTGGGTCGAACATCACCATTTCTTTCCAGGCAAAATTCCAAGTGGGCAGAACGCGTTGTGCAAGGCGAGAGATTTCTTCTTCAACGCCTTCTTCATTCAAATAAAAAATTCTGAAATCGAGTTTATCGGTATTGAAATAGTCTTCGGTTTTTAATAGAAATTTAAGCACACCACCATCGCCATCTACCATAAATGAATTGGAAACCATTTCGGGCTTGCCTTCAGAGTTTACATCCTCACAAAACACAAGCGAGTATTGTGCGCTGCCTATTTTGGCAAAAAGGAAAAACACAAAAAGAAGATAATGCTTTTTCATAGCTATGATTTTAATGCATCGAATGTAGAAGCAAACCGATGAAGAACATTGGCAGTTTTCTTCCTGCCGTTGTTATCCATCTATAATAACCTACACAAGGCGCAAGTTGTTTTTACGAAACATTGAAGAAGAAGTTCCGCTTTAGGTTGTGTTTTGCAGTTCTTTGTTTGATTTGCGCCAAAATTTGAATAATGAGAAACATATTTCCTTTTGTAATTCCAATAGTTGCTCTGTTGACATCTTGTAATAACTCAACCAAAACAAATGAAGCGGTAGCTTCAACTACTGATTCATCGGCTATTCATTTTGCCAATGAAAAGCATTTAAAAAATGTAAAACAATTGAGTTTTGGCGGAGAAAATGCTGAAGCCTATTTCAGTTTTGATGATTCGAAATTGACTTTTCAGCATACCAATAAACTGCAAGGATTAATGTGCGACCAGATTTTTTGTTTGAATCTTTCTGATACTACTCGTCACTTAACAAGCACAGGAAAAGGAAGAACCACTTGTTCGTTTTTCTTGCCGGGCGATACGCAAATTCTTTACGCTTCTACTCATTTGCATGCAGATAGTTGTCCTGCTGAGCCTTCGCACGTTCACGGGAAATATTTGTGGGCAATTTATCCGGAGTACGAAATTTTCATTGCGGACTTGAAAGGAAACATCGTAAAGCAGTTGACCAACAATAAATTCTACGATGCCGAAGCCGTAGTTTCACCTAAAGGAGATAAAATTCTTTTCACCAGCGACAGAAGTGGTGATTTGGAACTTTACACGATGAACTTAGACGGGAGTAATGTGAAGCAAATTACCAACGAATTAGGTTATGATGGCGGTGCTAATTTTTCTCCTGATGGTTCTCAAATTATTTGGCGTGCATCGCATTTTGATGCAGACTCTGAACGCGTTGAATACAAAGAGAATTTGAAAAAGCATTTGGTTTCGCCAATGAAAATGGAATTGTTTATTGCCAATAGCGATGGAACCAATCGCAAACAACTGACAACTTTAGGTGGTGCTAACTGGGCTCCTAATTTTTCGCATGATGGTAAAAAAGTAATCTTCAGTTCAAACCATAAAACCAAAGCCATTCCTTTTAATCTATACTACATCAACACCGATGGAACTAATCTGGAGCAGTTGACATACGATAAAGTGTTTGATGCATTTGCCATGTTTTCGAACAATGGCAAGAAATTAGTTTGGTGCAGCAATCGAAACAACGGTGGAACACGTGAGACCAATATTTTTATTGCAGATTGGGAGGAGTAAGTGTTAGAGATATTGAGGAATATCCTTTTGAGCTATGGAAATTGTAGCTTATTCATTGCATTTCAAAATCATTCCCCCTGCATTTCCTGGTCGGCTGTGAAGCACTTTTGTAAGCACCGGTTTTTTTAATTTTTGAGCGGACTCTAGATCGCCCTCATACACATCCATCTTTAACGTGTTCAATCCGTAGCGTCCGGTATTCCATGCTTTGGCTATAATGTAGTTTTCGTTATCGTGCAATAAAACGAGTTTGCGAATAATAGCCCCGTGCTCTTTTATGCGGATCATTTCGCGGTTTACAATTACCTGTCCGTTAAACACAATAGAAACAGTGTCGTTATCTTCTTCGCCATCATCGTAAATAAAAATCGTGAGGAAACAATCTTTCACATCGGCTTTGTGTTCGTAATGAACACTGTCACCACCTAAATCAAGTTGCTGTTCTAATTTTTCCGGAACTACGGTTATCTGCGGAGCCAAATCATCTTTTACAATTACGCTGTAAGTACAGGTTTGCACCTTGCCCAAATTATCGATAGCTACAAACGTAAACGGATGCACGCCTATAGGCAAAAAACAACCATCGTGTGTGCCAACCGTCTGCTGTATAGATTCAACAAGTGCTGAATTTGTAACAGTAGGACTGGAGTAGTGATAGATAACGCCTTTTCTATTACCTGGTAAATGTATGGTAGTGTCGGTGCGGCAATTGAAACGCCAGTCTTTTGCCGATGTAGTTGGTTTCTGTTGAATTGGTTTTATATCATGATGTTCAACAACCGGTTCTTCTCTTTTCTCGGGAATAGCAATAACAGGTGGAGCTGGTGATTCTTTTTTTGTTTCAATTTTCTTTTCTGCTTTTACCAGAATTTCTTCAGCTGTTTTTGGTGGAGGTGTTTTTTCGATTTTATTTTTCTCAGGTATCACTGCCACTTTCGGAACAGGTTGTTCTTTTTCTGCTTCTGCTTTCTTTGGCTCTATCTTCGGGACTGTTTTTTCTTCTGCTATAACAGGTTTTGGTTCTACTGGTTTTTCAACTTTCTTTTTTTCTGTAACAGGCGCAACAGGAGGAACAGGTTCTTCTTTTTTTGTTTCCGGTTTTTTCTCTTCAACTTTTAAAACAGGCTTAGGTTCTTCCGCTTTCGCAGGTACTTTTACTTCTGCTACAACAGGTTTTGGCTCTGCTGGTTTTTCAACTTTCTTTTTTTCGACTAGAGGCGCAAGAGGAGGAGCAGGCTCTTCTTTCTTTGTTTCAACTTTCTTCTCTTCAACTTTTGTAACAGCCTTTTCTGCAACAGGAGCCGGCTTTGGTGCAATTGCTTTTTCGGGTTTCTTCTTGTCAGCTACGGTAACTTTAAAATCGCACTCCTTTATATTTTCCGAAGCATCTGTAGCTCGATATTTTACCTGTGTAACTCCTTTAGGAAATAAATAACCATTCCTGAAACCGCTTATCATTTCGCTCTTCACATTCGGGCAATTATCTGAAACAGTTATAGCCGGGTATGTCACTTTCGCTCTTTCTATGCCACCATCTGCTTCAACAATTATATCAGCCGGGCAAACTAATTTTGGAGGTTCGTTATCTATTACAGAAACGGTGAACGAAGTATTTTGCTTTACTCCTGAACCTGATGTTGTTTCATAAGTTACGGTTGATTTTCCCACCACGAAAGCAGCACCGCTCAAGAAACCTTGCGTTAATTTTAGTTCAACTTTATTTCCATCAATAGAAGTGGCTGTAGGTTCGGCATAAATTACTTTTGCAAAACAATTTCCTTCATCGGTATTTTTTTCAATGTTTTTGGCAGTTGAAAATTTTATTTCGGGAACAGGCTTTTGGGTTACTGTGTCTTTATCCTTCGCAGAAGAGATTTTCTCGTTGGCGTTTTTTTCAATGCTCTTTGCAGCCGACACTTTAATTTCAGCAACAGGCTTTTTAGCAACTGTGTCCTTGTCCTTCGCAGAAGAAAGTTTTTCGTCAGTATTTTTTTCAATGTTTTTTACAACCGATACATTTATTTCCTCCTCTTGCTGTTCAATTCCACTATCGTTATAAAGTGCCGAAATTTCCAGGGCATTTAATCCTTGGCGGTAAATGCGCAGTTCATCTAAGCAACCACTGAAATATTTTGCTCCGCTGGTGTTATCGCGACCGATTTCAAGAGGAGAATCATTAGGCACAAACATTTTATTGCAAACGCCTACCGAAACCAATTTGCCGTTTTGATAAAGTTGAATAAAATTATCATCAAACACTAAAGCAATAAAATACCATTGACCGAATTCGAGCGGGTGATTGGTATAATTATTATCCTGTGTAGAAATTTCATTGCTCAAAAGGATAGTGCTATGAAGGTCACCAAAAGTTCTTTTGAGAAAGAAACGATACTGTCCTTGTTTGCAAAGCAAGGGAAGATTAATGTCGT
Organism: Bacteroidota bacterium; assembly: GCA_947476645.1. Lineage (GTDB taxonomy): Bacteria > Bacteroidota > Bacteroidia > Chitinophagales > LD1 > Bog-950. The sequence continues at coordinate 50,765 of CANJRM010000011.1, read as the reverse complement.
TAGTGGTAGCATTTCCCTTTTCCAATTTTATCCATGCGCAAATGGTGAATGAATTTTTTACAGCCCGCAGTTCGGCTGAATTGGCAACGGAAACAAATCCATCAGTGCCGTTGAAATGAAGCGCAGCATCTTTATTTCCCAAATGGTCTTCTACAAATGTTACTCCACCATTTATTTTCCCATTGTTCTGAAAATTGCTTTTGTCATTAACGGTTTTATCGAAAGGGTAATGCGCCAAAAGTCCGCTGGTTGGAATTTGACAAAATCCATTTGCAGCAAGTAACAAAAACAAAAAGAGAGAAACTATACGTGTATTCATTTGAAAAATTGAACATAGAAAATATTTCTCTTAGTAGCATTTTTTGTAATCGAATATCTGTAGAGTGAAAATCGGGGGTTTCGCTTTTACTTCTATTTTCACGCAACAATTTTAACCTATGAAACAAAACATTTCCGCTCTTAAAATCCTTCCTTTTGTACTGTTTACGTTGTTCTCTCTTTCTTCCTGCAAAAACAAATCGCAGATGCTGCTCAAGTCATGGAAAGTGGAGAATTTGAAATACACTAAGGAAGTTCCTGAAGATTTAAAACCGGCTATTGAACATCAGATAAATGAAATGCGCAAAAACTTTTTGCTCACTTATAATGCTGACGGCACTTATACCACCACACTCAACAATCAGAACCTGCAAGGCAAGTGGAAGCTCAATTGGAACAGCACAAAAATTGAAACAACTTCTTCTCAGGGTGAGGTGAAAGATTTTACCATTGAAGAACTTACCGACAAAACTTTTCATTTCAAGGTAATGGAAGGAAAGGAAGAAGTTATTTTTCTGATGGTGGCTGCTGAGTAATGGGTATTAGCTTTAAACAAAAATACGGGCAACTAGCCTTAATTGCAGGAGCATCTGAAGGAATAGGTGCAGCCTTCGCCACTTATCTTGCTATAGAAGGAATGAATTTAGTTTTAGTGGCAAGACGCAAAGACCCGCTTGATAAATTGGCTGAACAGCTTCGCGAAAAATATAAAGTTGAGGTGGATTGCATTACCTGCGACTTAGCAGAAGCTAATGCTGCGTAACAACTACGCGATTCATTGCAAGGAAAGGAAATCAACTTGTTTGTTTACAATGCCGCGCTTTCTTACATCGGGGCTTTTGAGAAAAACACGGTTGCGAATCACAACCAAATTGCGCAGGCAAATATGGTTACTCCAATGAACATGATGCAGGTTTTTGCTGCCCCCATGTTGCAAAAGAAAAAAGGTGCAATGATTTTAATGGCATCACTTGCAGGTTTTCAAGGCAGTGGATTTCTAGCTGCTTATGCAGCAACAAAAGCTTTTAATCGTGTGCTGGCAGAAAGTATTTGGTATGAATGGAAAGACAGAGGTGTGGATGTGATTGCCTGTTGTGCGGGTGCTACTTCCACCCCCAACTTCATCAACACAAAACCAGAGAAAGCCAATTTTTTTGCGCCTCGCGTTCAAACACCTGAGGAAGTGGTGAATGAATGTTTTAAGAAGTTGGGTAGCCAACCTTCGTTTGTTACCGGCACGGGAAATAAAATTGCCAGCTTCATCATGCAAAAATTATTGCCGCGAAAAATGGCAATCAATATTATGGGAGATACTACGAAGAAGATGTATCGCTTGTAATCCGGCTTTAATACACGTACGGAATAATTTTGTAAGGAACTTTCTTGAGATACACCTTCCAGAGTGCTCCGTATTTTTGGGCGCATCTTTTATCATCATCTATTTGCCGAGGGAAAAGAAGAACTACATAATAGATTGGATAAAGCCAGGGAGCAATCATGAGCGGATGACCAACACACAAAATAATTCCTGTTGCCATCAAAATTTCTCCGAGGTAATTGATGTGTCGGCTTAAACCCCAAAAACCGTTTACTAATAAAGTTCTCTTGCCATCAGTAATTGTCTCAGGCTTTATTCCGAGAAATACTTTTGATGCATCTTTCTTGAAAAAGTATTTCTGAAGATTTGCACCGCGCGATAAACACCAGCCCGAGAAGAAAATCAACGCATAAATGACTAACAGAGATGTAGGCGTGTTTGTGTTTGGTAAATCAACAGTTGACCATAATTGTATAGAATAGAAGTAAGGATAGAAAGCGATGCATCCCCACCCTAATTTAAAACCCACGCGCTCAGCAAACAAATCATAAGTGTATAAGTGTACTTCTTCGAAGGTGAGATAATCAATCAGAAAGTATGTTAGCAGTGCGGTAGAGAGAAAAATTCCTGTTGATGCCTCTGGTCCATACAACAAATAATGATGTGCGGCAAAACTTAAAATGTTTAGTTGAAGTAAAACCGCACCTATTAAATACAACCACATCTTGGCGTCAATTCTTCCGCCCCATAATTGCGGGTTTTCTAATCTGCCTAAATAGAAATCAGCCGCGAATGAATTCTTAACTGCGGGATAAGGCAACACAATTGCCAATGAAAAAATGAGCCCGAAGGTAATGGCACCTGCTAAACCATACCACCTTATTTGATACAACCAATCCCAGGCTAAGAAACCGTTGTAGCATAAAACAATCCAGACAGCAACAACGGTAAATAAAACCAACAAACCATTCAACCGATACTTTAGTTTTTCGGTGGAGTTGGTTTTAGTGGCATAGCCAACTACCCATCTTCCGGGCAGTGCCAGATTCAAAATAAAAATGAAGAGATAAATGATTAAGGGAGTGACGAAACCTAAAACTTTTTCCATTTGTGTTCAACAATTTTGTGCCGCAAAGTATTTAAAAAAACCACTGTGTCAGTTTTAAACTATCTATCTCGAAAGCTGGGTAAACCTTTTCGGATTGAATTCTTCTTTTACTATTCTTACTTCGAAATTCGTATTTCGTAATTCTAATTTTCCCGCTATGCCTTTAAAGAAATTCAACAAACTACTCGTTGCTAATCGTGGTGAAATTGCCATCCGCATTTTACGCGCGGCTTCTGAATTGAAGATTTCCACCATCGCGGTTTATACTTATGAAGACCGCTATTCCTTGCATCGCTACAAAGCCGATGAAAGCTATCAGATAGGTATTAATAGCGAACCGCTGAAACCATACTTAGATATTGAGGAAATAATTCGTGTAGCCAAAACCAATGGTGCTGATGCTATTCACCCCGGTTATGGTTTTCTTTCAGAGAATGTGCAACTGGCAAAACGTTGCGCTGAAGAAGGAATCACCTTTGTTGGACCACGACCTGATGTGATGGAGCGATTAGGTGATAAGGTTGCTTCGAAAGTAGTGGCGAGAGAATGTGGCGTACCTTTGATTCCTGATAGCAAATTGAAACTTGAGAAACTTAGTGATGCCATGAGCGAAGGGGCGCGCATTGGTTTTCCGGTGATGCTGAAAGCAAGTGCCGGTGGTGGTGGTAGAGGAATGCGCGTAGTGAGAAGCGAAGAAGAGATGAGCAAGGCATTTACCGATGCAAAGAGCGAAGCGAAGAAAGCTTTTGGTGATGATACGGTGTTCATTGAGAAGTATATCGATAGCCCGAAGCATATTGAAGTGCAGTTGCTTGGAGATAACGAGGGCAATATTGTTCACTTGTATGAGAGAGATTGTTCGGTGCAACGCAGGTTTCAGAAGGTGATTGAGGTAGCTCCGAGTATTCTAAAACAGGAAACGCGCGAGAAACTTTTTGACTACGCTTTGCGATTGGCCAAACATGTTCAATACAACAATGCAGGAACCGTTGAGTTTTTGGTGGATGCCGATGAGAACATCTATTTCATTGAAGTGAATCCGCGCATTCAGGTAGAGCATACGATTACCGAAGAGATAACCGGTATTGATATTGTGCGCTCACAAATTTTGATTGCATCGGGTTGTCCGCTAACACATGCACAGATATTTTTGCGTTCGCAGGCCGATGTGCATTGTAATGGCTTCGCTATTCAATGCCGCATTACTACCGAAGACCCCGAGAATGATTTCAAACCGGATTATGGAACCATTGTGGCCTATCGCAATGCAGGCGGTTTCGGTATTCGTTTAGATGAAGGCAGTTCGTATTCGGGTGTAAAGATTTCTCCGTTCTTCGATTCGATGCTCGTGAAGGTTTCTGCATGGAGCAGAACCTTGAAGGGTGCAACAAAGCGCATGGAGCGTGTGTTGCAGGAGTTTCGTATTCGCGGAGTGAAGACCAATATTCCTTTCCTCGTGAATGTAATGAGCAATGAGGAATTTCAAACCGGTAGAGCAACGGTTGGTTTTATTCCGCAAAATCCTCAATTGTTGATTCCTAAGTGGGGATACGATAAGGACAGAGGAACGAAGATGGTTCGTTACCTCGCTGAATTGAAAGTGAACGGGCATCCGGATATTAAAGCGTTTGATGCGGAGAAGAAGTTTCGAACTCCGGTGGTGCCGACCATTGACCATAGACGATTGACCATTGAGAATACAAAAGGCAGCAAAGACTTATTAAACGAACTCGGTCGCGAAGAATTCATCAAGCAACTAAAGAACGACAAACGCATTCACTATACCGATACAACTTTTCGTGATGCACATCAATCATTATTTGCAACACGTTTACGAAACATTGATATGCTGGCAGTAGCTGAAGGTTTTGCAAAGAATCATCCCGAAGTATTTTCGATGGAAGTGTGGGGCGGTGCAACGTTTGATGTGTGCATGCGCTTTCTGCACGAAGACCCGTGGGAGCGCTTGCGTTTGTTGCGCAAGGCAATACCGAATATTTTATTGCAGATGCTTTTCCGTGGAAGCAATGCCGTGGGTTATGCGGCTTACCCCGATAATCTCGTTGCGAAGTTTATTGAGAAGAGTGCCGAGAACGGCATTGACATCTTCCGCATTTTCGATTCGTTGAACTGGCTCGATGGCATGAAGATGAGCATCAAGACCGTGCGCGAAAAGACGAACTCAATTGCCGAAGCCTGCATTTGTTACACCGGTGATATCATGAATCCCGAGCGGCAGAAGTTCAATCTGAAATATTATGTAGAGCTCGCGAAACAACTCGAAGGCGAAGGCGCGCATATTCTTTGCATTAAAGATATGGCTGGTTTGCTCAAGCCTTATGCCGCACAACAATTGATAGGCGAGTTGAAAAAGAATATTTCTATTCCTATTCATCTGCACACGCATGATACTTCTTCGTTGCAGGCGGCTACTTATCTCAAAGCGATTGAAGCGGGAGTGGATGTAATTGATGTGGCGCTCGCTTCTATGAGTGGTCTCACTTCTCAACCAAACTTCAATTCGATAGTAGCGATGATGAAGGGGCATGAGCGAGAGAACCCCGTGAACTTAAAATCGTTGAATGGCTACTCCAATTATTTTGAAGTGGTGCGCGAGTATTACTATCCGTTTGAAAGCGAATTAAAAGCCGGCACGGCTGAAGTGTATGAACATGAAATTCCCGGTGGGCAGTATTCCAATCTTTTGCCGCAGGCGCGCTCGCTGGGGCTGGAAGATAAATTCGAAACCATTAAGCACAACTATGAAGTGGTGAACGAAATGTTTGGCGATGTGGTGAAGGTTACACCTTCATCGAAAGTTGTAGGCGACATGGCTTTGTTCATGACTTCGAACAATTTGACAAAGGAAGATGTGCTGGCGAAAGGCGATACACTTTCGTTTCCCGATTCGGTGAAGCAATTGTTTCGTGGAGATTTAGGCCAGCCGCACGGTGGCTTTCCGAAGCAACTGCAAAAGATAATTCTGAAAGATGAACTGCCTTATACCGATAAACCGAATGCGCACTTGGGTGCAACGGATTTTGACCGCGAGATTTCTGCCTTCCGCAATAAATACGATGAGCAGTTGACGATGGAAGATTTCCTTTCGCACAAAATGTATCCGAAGGTGTTTGACGAATACTATGCTTTCCAAAAACATTTTGGCGATGTTTCGTTTTTGCCTACGCCATCGTTTTATTACCCCATGAAACCGAACGAGGAAATCCTCATTACGATTGAGCCTGGCAAAAGTCTACTCGTGCGCTTTATGTATATGAGCGAACCGAACGAGGACGGCATGCGCGATGTGTTCTTTAAAATTAACGGGCAAACGCGCAGTGTTCAAATTCGCGACCGAACGATTAAGGTTACAAAAGTTGAACACTACAAAGCCAAAACCGAAAAGGAAATTGGCGCCCCGCTGCAAGGCAAACTGGTAAGCGTGCTGGTGAAAGAGGGCGATAAGGTTTCTAAGAACCAGCCGCTGTTTGTTATAGAAGCTATGAAGATGGAATCAACTATTACCGCACCCGCTGCGGGAACTGTTTCTAAAGTTTATCTTACCGAAGGCGTAATGGTGGAGCAGGATGATTGTGTGGTGGGGATGTAGATTCGCTAAAGCAACTTTGGTTGCTAATACACAACTAATGGTCAATCAAATTTTCCGTTTTTGATGTTGTCAGTGTTCATTAGATAGCCATACTGAGAATACTGATAACGCTTACCGTTTATCAATTTACCGGCATCACCAAATTCACCTTCTTCGTATAATCTTCCTTTAGCGTCAAAATATTTATAGTACCCTTGACTAGGTTGTTCATCCTCATTTAAGTCTGTTCGAGGATTTCCAATTTCATCCCAATAGTTCCATTTTCCGATTCGGGTTTCAAAATAATGCGGAACGAAGGGTCCATTTCCTGTTCCACATTTTATAATACCATTAAGGGAAACAAATCCTTCTGATTTTATTTTTCCGTTAGAATAGCGGAAGACCCATTTTCCATATTTAACTTGTTGTTTGTTTATTAGAATTACCACATTGATGGTATCACCTTGAAGTGTATCGAAACTTACACGTTTGTAATTTCGATTCTCCTCTTTTACAAAAGTGCTATCAGCTGTAGAAGTCTGAGCATAGACTACATTCAAACTGGAAAGAGCAAATATAATTATTGTTCCGATTCTGAGTTGCATAAGACAAATAAGTTTTCAAAACTAAACGTATTTCTTTTAAGTCTCTTTTTGTCTAAAATTCATACTCATTTCCCAATTCCATTTCCTTTCCGTAAAAGCCACGGACATGATTGGATATTTCCAGATGCTTCCGTAAGAGTTACGGACGTAATCTGGAACTTCCGAATGCTTCCGTAAGAGTTACGGAAAGGTTTCAAATGCTTGGAATGCTTCCGTAAGAGTTACGGAAAGGTTTCAAATGCTTGGAATGCTTCCGTAAAAGTTACGGCAAGGTTTTAAATGCTTGGAATGCTTCCGTAAAAGTTACGGAAAGGTTTTAAATGCTTGGAATGCTTCCGTAAGAGTTATGGAAAGGTTTCAAATGCTTGGAATGCCTCCGTAAGAGTTACGGTAAGGTTTTAAATGCTTGGAATGCCTCCGTAAGAGTTACGGTAAGGTTTCAAATGCTTGGAATGCTTCCGTAAAAGTTACGGAAGCATTTGCCAATTCCCGAATGGTAAAAAATGAAAGTTCCGCTCAACCGGGAAAGGGTATGTTAGCCGTTGTTGGTGTTTAGTCCCGCAGCTTTGTGCGGGGCGTCACCAACAACATCTGTCCTGTGCTTTTCTTGTTGGTGACATGTCTCAAAGCCGTCATTAAACACCAATCAAGGGCCTAAACCTTCCTAGGTTGCAAATAAATCTCCCTTGGTTTATCTCCAACCTTCCTTGGTTTTCACGAAACCTGCATAGATTTTTAATAAATCTCCCTTGGTTATAGATAAATCTTCTTTGGTTTTTGCAAAACCTGCCTAGGTTGCGAGAAAACCTGCCTTGATTTATCTCCAACCTGCCTTGGTTACGAATAAATCTCCTTTGATTTTTCTCTAACCTGTCTTGGTTTTCGAAAAATCTGCCCTGATTCTGCAATAACTGCTGTCGGTTTATGCTCAACTAACATCAGGTTCGGAAAACCTGACATCAACTTCCGAAAAGTCGACATCAGTTTTCGAAAAACTGATGTTAGGCTTGGAAAACCTAACATCAAGTTCCGAAAGGTTGACATCAGGTTCGGGAAACCTGCTGTTAGGTTTGAAAAAGTTGACATCAACTTCCGAAAAGTCGACATCAGTTTTCGAAAAACTGATGTTAGGCTTGGAAAACCTAACATCAAGTTCCGAAAGGTTGACATCAGGTTCGGGAAACCTGCTGTTAGGTTTGAAAAAGTTGACAGCAACTTCCGCAAAGTTGACATCAGTTTTCGAAAAACTGATGTTGGGTTTGTAAAACCTGACATAAACTTCCGAAAAGTTTCGGGTAGTTATTAAAAACCTTCCGGTAGTTGGGTCAAACCTTCCGGAAGGTTCAGAAAGATTTCCAGTAGTTTCCGAAAAGTTGACAGCAGAATACTACATCTTCTTCTCCAAAACATGGGTATGCTTCATGCCTTCATCGGCCTTGGGAGCAATGGCGTTAGTATCGAGCAGAGTGCCGTGTTTGTCAATCGCAATCAAGCCGCCTTCGGCACCTCTATTTACTGGCTTCTTCATCACTACTTCTTCGCAGACTTCGCGTATCGAAAGATTTTTGTATTCCATTAAAGCAGAAATATCATAAGCCACCAGCGAGCGAATAAACCATTCATCACGACCCTTGCAGGACATGCCCTATTATTGTTCAGGATAATTACCAAACTCCATATTTAAGCAATCCGCAAATTTCTATACTAACCTGGGTACTTGTTTTTGGGTAAAGAACTCAAAGATTATTTCTTACTGATCTTTGGTTTTATAAAACCTGCTTTTATCTTCGGCACATAATTTAAAACAATGATTCGCATTACACATCACCATCATTCAATAATCGCACAGCGAAATAATTGATGTTTTTGTGTAAGCAAAAAATAAATGAAAGCCCGCTGTAAACATCAGCGGGCTTTTTAATTGAATAATTATGGCAGAGAAAAAATTAAGAATAGCTATTCAAAAATCGGGGCGGTTGAATGAAGATTCGCTAAAGCTGATTAAAGATTGTGGTATTGCTATTGATAATGGCGAGGACCAGTTGAAAGTAACCGCAAGAAATTTTCCGTTGGAACTTTTCTTTTTGCGCAACAGCGATATTCCGCAATACATAGAAGATGGTGTGGCAGACATTGCCATTATTGGCGAAAACCTGCTGATTGAAAAACCGCATGAAGTAAAACTGATTCAACATTTAGGTTTTAGCAAATGCAAAGTTTCACTGGCCATACCAAAAAACGAAAATTATAACGGGTTGCATTATTTTGATGGAAAGAAACTGGCTACTTCTTATCCGAATACACTTCAGCAGTTTTTGAAGAAAAATAACTTAAACGCTGAGATTCATGAAATTTCTGGCTCGGTAGAAATTGCTCCGAACATTGGTTTAGCAGATGGCATTTGCGATATAGTAAGCACCGGTTCTACTCTTTTTAAAAATGGATTGAAAGAAGTGGAGGTTTTGTTTCAGTCGGAAGCGGTTTTAATTACCGGAAAAAATTTAAGTGCAGAAGCAAAGAACTTGTTCGATAAATTATTGTTTCGAATAAATGCAGTGTTGTCGGCACGCAATAACAAATACATTTTGCTGAATGCGCCCAACAATAAATTGCAGGAGATAATTGCATTGCTGCCGGGAATGAAAAGCCCAACGATTCTTCCTTTAGCAGAAGAAGGTTGGAGTTCATTGCACTCGGTTATCAGCGAAAACGAATTTTGGGATAAGATTGATGGATTAAAAAAATTGGGTGCGCAGGGAATTTTAGTTGTGCCGATTGAAAAAATGGTGATGTAAACCCCTAAATCCCCTAAAGGGGACTTGAATACAGAGATGCAGGTAATAAAATATCCAAAGCAAAAAGATTTAGAAAAGTTGTTGAAGCGACCTTCGGCAGATAGTGCTGTTATTGAAAAAACAGTACAGCAAATTCTGAATGAGGTGAAGAAGAATGGAGATGCTGCTTTAAGAAGTTATGCGCTGAAGTTTGATAAAGCAATAGTGAAAGAATTGCGTGTAACAGAAAAAGAGATAAAAGAAGCGCAAGGTTTAGTTGATAAGAAGTTGAAGCGGGCAATTGAAACAGCCTACCGGAATATCAAAAGATTTCATCAGGCACAGGAGTTGAAAGAGAAGAAAATTGAAACCACTAAGGGTGTTGTTTGCTGGCGTGAAAGCAGAGCTATACAAAATGTAGGTTTGTATATACCGGGAGGGAGTGCGCCTTTGTTCTCCACGGTTTTAATGTTGGCTACTCCTGCAAGTATTGCCTGTTGTGCAAGAATTGTTCTTTGCACGCCACCGAATAAGGAGGGCAAAATACACCCCGCTATTTTGTTTGCTGCACAGCTTTGTGGCGTTCATGAAATTTATAAAACAGGCGGAGCGCAGGCGATAGCTGCCATGGCTTATGGAACAAAAACTATTACGAAAGTTGACAAGATTTTTGGACCGGGAAATCAATATGTAACAGTTGCCAAGCAGTTAATACAAAAAGAGGGTATGGCTATTGATATGCCCGCAGGACCATCAGAAGTTTTAGTGGTCGGAGATGAAACTTGTGAGCCGTCTTTTGTGGCTGCCGATTTGCTTTCGCAGGCAGAGCATGGTGCCGATTCGCAGGTAATATTTGTTGCACTAAAAGAAACCTTGATTGCAAAAGTGCAAGCAGAAGTTGTCCGTCAGCTCAAAAAATTGCCACGTAAAGATATTGCTGCGCAAGCCCTTCTGCACTCAAAAATAATTTTGGTGAAGAACAAACAGGAGGCAGTAAATATTATCAATCAATACGCACCGGAGCATTTAATATTAGCAGTAAAGGATGAAAGTTATTTCATAAAAAATGTAGTGAATGCCGGTTCGGTTTTCATTGGCAATTACACACCCGAAAGTGCAGGCGATTATGCCAGCGGCACTAACCATACTTTGCCAACTAATGGTTATGCAAGAGTTTACGGAGGAGTATCATTAGATTCTTTTGTTAAGAAAGTTACGTATCAAAAAATTTCCCCCAAGGGCATTAAGAATATTGGAAGTGTGATTGAGAATATGGCAGAAGCAGAAAGTTTATCGGCACATAAAAATGCTGTGAGCATTCGTTTGAAAAAATTAAAGAAGAAGTAATGTTCGATGTAGAAACTATTATTCGTCAGAATGTGCTGAACCTAAAACCTTATTCATCTGCCCGCGATGAATTTAAGGGAGATGCTTCTGTTTTTTTAGATGCTAACGAAAATAGTTTTGGTTCTCCGCTTTCAGAAAACTACAACCGTTATCCTGACCCGCTACAGAAAAAACTGAAAGAAAAAATCAGCAGCATAAAGGGTGTTCCATCTCAAAATATTTTTTTGGGTAATGGCAGCGATGAAGCTATTGATGTGCTGTTCCGCATTTTCTGCGAACCGAAAACGGATAATGTAATTATCTGTCCGCCCACTTATGGAATGTATGAAGTGAGTGCAAATATCAATGATGTAGAAGTTCGGAGAATAAATCTGCTTCCATCTTTTGAGTTAGATGTAGAACGAATTTTGGAAAGCTACGACAAACATTCGAAGTTGCTTTTCATCTGTTCCCCCAATAATCCAACGGCTAATTCCTTTCATGCCGATGATGTAGAAGTATTGATTCAGAAATTTCCGGGCATTGTAGTTATTGATGAGGCGTATATCAATTACTCCAAACAAAAATCTGCTATTCGGTTACTTACCGAATATGAAAACGTGGTTGTGCTGCAAACCTTCTCCAAAGCATGGGGCTTGGCCGCTTTGCGTTTGGGTATGGCTTTCGCACCGCAAATAATTATTGATTACATGAACAAGGTAAAACCGCCATACAATATCAACCAGGCCACACAGCAACTTGCCATGACATCACTTGATAATATTGGCTGGGTGAATCAGCATATTCGCGAAACAATTGCTGAAAGGAAAAAACTGGAAGATGCACTACAACAAAATTCTTTAGTTGAAAAAATTTATTCTTCCGATGCAAATTTTGTTTTAGTAAAAGTGAAAGATGCGCAGGCTACCTACAACTATCTTGTATCGCTCGGTATTATTGTGCGCGATAGAAGTAAAGTAGCCTTATGCGAAGGATGTTTAAGAATAACCGTAGGAACAGAATCTGAAAACCGCGCCTTGCTAAATGCGCTTACTAAATTTACAGCATGAAAAAAGTTTTATTCATTGACCGTGACGGCACCTTAATTTTAGAAACTGATGATTTTAAAATTGAAAAATTTGAAAAGGTGGTTTTCTATCCGCAAGTATTTTACTGGCTTGGTAAAATTACCCGCGAGTTAGATTATGAATTAGTGATGGTCACTAACCAGGATGGCTTAGGAACTCCCGATTTTTTAGAGGAAGATTTTTGGCCGGTGCAAAATTTTATCGTGAAAACATTTGATGATGACGGTATTCATTTTGCAGATGTGCACATTGATAAATCTTTTCCGCATGAGAACCTACCTACGCGGAAGCCAGGCACTGGTATGCTCACCAAATATTTTTCTGCCGACTACGATTTGAAAAACTCATTTGTAATTGGCGATAGAATTACCGATGTGCAGTTGGCAAAAAATCTTGGTGCTAAATGTTTTTACTTAAACGATGGAAGAGGCCTTGGTGCTACGGAAGTGAAAGACAGCCAGAAAGAACTGAAAAAATCTATTGCTCTTGAAACCCTCGACTGGGAGCAGATTTATAAGTATTTAAAAGGCGGACCGAGACACGCTACTCATTCAAGAAACACCAAGGAGACGCAAATTACTGTTGAGCTAAATCTTGATGGTACAGGTAAAGTGGAAATCGCAACTGGTCTTTATTTTTTAAACCACATGCTGGAACAAATCGCAAAGCACGGCAATGTTGACTTGAATATTTCTGCCGAAGGAGATTTGCAAATTGATGAACACCATACCATAGAAGACACCGCAATTACACTTGGAGAAACATTTGCAGTTGCTCTTGGAGATAAGAAAGGAATTGAGCGTTATGGATTTTGTTTGCCGATGGATGATGCATTAGCACAAGTGGCCATTGACTTTGGCGGAAGAAATTGGATTGAATGGAATGCGGAATTTAAGCGCGAGAAAGTAGGAGATGTTCCTACCGAAATGTTCTTTCATTTCTTTAAATCATTCAGCGATGCTGCAAAATGCAACTTGAATATTAAAGCAGAAGGCGAAAACGAACACCATAAAATTGAAGCCATATTTAAGGCATTCGCTAAGGCAATTAAAATGGCGGTAAAGCGCGATTTGAATAACCTTCAACTTCCCTCTACTAAAGGAACGCTTTAATGAAACTGGTTATCATCAACTACGGGGCTGGAAATACCCAATCGGTCAAGTTTGCTTTTCAACGATTAGGGATTACTCCTGTTTTATCTGATAACAAGGAGGAAATTCTTTCAGCCGATAAAATTATTTTTCCGGGAGTTGGTCACGCCAAGGCGGCAATGGATGTCTTGAAGAAAAAAGGTTTAGATGTTATAATACCGCAATTAAAGCAACCGGTGCTTGGCATTTGCCTGGGCATGCAACTAATGTGCAGGTTTAGCGAAGAAGGCAACACAGATTGTTTAGGAATTTTTGATGAAAGCGTAAAACTATTTGAGCCAAAGCTGAAAGTGCCACACATAGGCTGGAACAAAACAGATGGTAGTGATGAATGGTACTATTTTGTTCACAGCTATTATGTTCCTCAGAACGAATTCACCACATTCAGTTGCAACTATATCACCCAATTTTCTGCGGCTATTCAAAAAGAAAATTTTTCTGCTGTGCAATTTCATCCTGAAAAAAGTGGCAAGGCTGGAGAAGATTTTTTGAAAAAATTTATAGAAGCATAATGGAAATAATTCCTGCCATAGACATTATAGACGGAAAATGTGTGCGGCTCTCCCAGGGCGATTACTCGCAGAAAATTATTTACAATGAAAATCCATTAGAGGTTGCCAAACAATTTCAAACAGCCGGTTTGCAGCGATTGCATTTGGTAGATTTAGACGGAGCAAAGGCAAACCATATTGTCAACCACAAAACTTTGCAGACAATCAGTTCGCAAACAAAACTCAAAATAGATTTTGGTGGAGGGATAAAAACCGATGAGGATATAAAAATCGCTTTCGATTCAGGTGCACAACAGATTACTGCCGGAAGCATTGCTGTTAAATCGCGCGACACTGTTTTGCGTTGGCTAGATAAATACGGAGCAGAAAAAATCATTCTAGGAGCAGATGTAAAAGATGAAATGATAGCAGTGAGTGGATGGCAGGAAAACAGCAGCATCAATCTCTTCGGATTTTTGAAAGATTATGTGACTCATGGAATTCAGTATGTCATCTGTACCGATATTGCAAAAGATGGAATGCTGCAAGGCTCATCTATTTCCCTCTACAAAAAAATTCTTCAACAATTCCCTTCAATAAAACTGATTGCAAGCGGAGGCGTGAGCGATTTGGATGAATTGAATGTTTTGAGGGAAACCTGTTTACATGGAGCAATTATCGGTAAGGCGATTTATGAAGGAAAAATTTCATTAGCAGATTTGTCAAAATTTAATTGAGTGTTAGCCAAACGAATTATTCCATGCTTAGATATTAAAGATGGTCGCACCGTAAAAGGTGTGAATTTTGAAAACCTGCGCGATGCTGGTGACCCGGTGGAGCTTGCAAAAATTTATACTGAGGAAGGAGCAGACGAGTTGGTGTTTTTGGATATTACGGCTACACATGAAAAAAGAAAAACACTTGTTGCTTTAGTGGAGCGCATAGCTGCCACCATCAATATTCCTTTTACTGTTGGCGGTGGAATTTCTTCTGTGGAAGATGTGTATGCTTTGCTTCAAAGCGGAGCCGATAAAATTTCTTTGAACTCAGCAGCGGTGCGAAATCCAAAATTGATTTCTGACATTGCTGAAAAATTTGGAAGCCAATGTTTGGTGTTGGCTATAGACGCGAAACAAACAACGAATTGGAAAGTGTATTTGAACGGAGGAAGAGTAGAAACTGAAATTGATTTGTTTGCATGGGCGAAGGAAGGCGAGCAGCGCGGAGCCGGTGAAATTCTTTTTACTTCTATGAATCATGATGGAACAAAAAAAGGTTTTGCGAATGAAGCTTTACGGCAACTTTCAGAAATAGTCAATATCCCGGTAATCGCATCTGGTGGCGCTGGAACGATGGAACATTTCTACGATACCTTTACTGATGGTAAAGCAGATGCGGCATTAGCTGCCAGCATTTTTCATTTTAAAGAAATTGGAATAAGCGATTTGAAAAATTATTTAGGTCAAAAAGGAATAACTGTAAGATTATGAAGATAGATTTTGCCAAAGGAAACGGACTTGTTCCTGCTATTATCCAAGATGCTATAACCAATAAGGTTTTGATGTTGGGTTTTATGAACGAAGAAGCTTTTCAGAAAACACAGAACGAAAAGCGCGTTACTTTTTTCAGCCGAACGAAAAATCGCTTATGGACAAAGGGCCAAGAAAGCGGCAACTATCTGAATGTAGTTTCTATGCAAATAGATTGCGATAATGATACACTTCTTATTAAGGTAAATCCGGTTGGTGCAGTTTGCCACACCGGTGCCGATACTTGCTGGAACGAGAAAAATGAAAAGGACGGATTGAGTTTTCTTTTGGAGCTGGAACAAACTATTGAAGCACGGAAAAATTCACCCGCTCAAGACTCATATACTTCAAAGCTCTTTGTAGAAGGCATTAATAAGGTTGCACAAAAGGTGGGTGAAGAAGCCATAGAAATGGTAATAGAATCAAAAGACAATAACAATGATTTATTTCTAAATGAATCAGCAGATTTGCTCTTTCACTACTTGATATTGTTACAAGCAAAAGGCTTCAAACTGCAAGATGTAATTGCGAAACTTGAAGCCCGTAAAAAGTAGTGTGAGAATATTGGAATGCCACGAAAACTTCCGTAAAAGCCAAGGATTTAATTGAATATTTCACACTGCATTCGTGGAAGCTATGGACGTGATTGGATATTTCCGAATGCCTCCGTAAGAGTTACGGACGTAATCTGGAACTTCCGAATGCCTCCGTGGAAGCCACGGACGTAATCTGAAACTCCGGAATGCTTTCGTAAAAGTTACGGCAGCGATTTAAATGCTTGAACTGTCTCCGTAAAAGTTACGGCAACGATTTAAATGCTTGAATTGCTTCCGTAAAAGTTACGTCAAGGTTTTAAATGCTTGGAATGCTTCCGTAAAAGTTACGGAAAGGTTTTAAATGCTTGGAATGCCTCCGTAAGAGTTACGGTAAGGTTTCAAATGCTTGGAATGCTTCCGTAAGAGTTACGGCAAGGTTTTAAATGCTTGAACTACTTCGGTAAGAGTTACGGATGCATTTGCCAATTCCCGAATGTTAAAAAATGGAAGTTCCGCTCAATCGGGAAAGGGTATGTTTTAAGGGCGTAAAACTGAAGTAAGGGAAAAATTCAGTCAAACAGTGGCAAACCTACTGCTTACACTGTTCTTCGGGAGTTTTTGATTTGTTGGCTTCAATAAACACCGTGCGTTCGTCCACGGTATGAAAACACTTGGAGCATATTTCGTGATGCGAAGCATCTAAAATAACGTAGCATTTATCCTTGGTGCAGCTTGGCAGCGTAGCGGTTAACAGGGCTATGGCGAGTATCTTTTTCATTTTTTGTCTGTTGGTTTAGTGGCTTCTTTGGCGGGTTTGCCTTTCTTGTGTTTGGGGTCAATTACAAAACCACGGGTAATGTTGAACCCTAACTGCACGCCAAAGTCTTTAAACGATTTCGGAAACCAGTTGCCGGTGGTTTCGGTAATAAAATTCTTTTCAATCATGCCTCTAGAATTGCTCAGGTGAATCTGAAACACGTGTCCGCCCGTTTCAATATCCACGCCAATTGAGAGGTTGTTTCGCACCTTTTCGTTATTGTAATACGACACAATTTGTTTTGGAAACACATAGTAATACTCGGCATTTACGCGCACACGGTTACTCGCCTTTACCGATATACCCGCACCCAGCGCAAACACATCGTTGCGGTCGTTTACCGTAGGCACCAGATTGCGGTGAACCATGGTAGGCATCAGTTCTACCGAAACCCACGACCCGAATTTGCGCGATATGATGAGCTGATAAGTGTAATACAAACGCGAGGTAAAGAAATTATGGCGCGCAGGGTCAGCCCAGTCGTTGCTTCTTATAGCCATGCTGGTAAATGCAGTTATGGTAATAGGAATTTTCCACTTGCCTGTTTGCTGACGAATAATGCGCCACTTGATATAGCCATCATACGTTTTTTCGAAAGAGTTACGCGCCAAACCAATGGAGAGATTATCAATAATACCGTATTCAATACCTATGCGAATGTTGGCGGCATCTAAACCAAAAAACTCTTTGGCGCTTCCGCTTATTCTTCCAAAGCGGTGCGCAATAATAAACTGCATGGTTTTTTTTGCGGGCTGCTCGGTGGTTTGGCTATTAATAAGACGGTTACCTTTAAAAACTCCGAGGGCGAAGTTTTTAGGTTTAGGTGCATCCTTCTCGAGCATATTCATGATATCATCCTGAGCCGATGCAGCAAACGGCAGAAGAAAAAGTAAAAGGAAAAAGTTTTTCATAATTAATTATTGGGCGCACCCATTTGAATCCATTTTTTAACCTGGCTCATTTCGCAAGCAGTCAAAGGAGCCGAAACAGGCATATTCATCAGCACCACCGTTCGGTTTAAGAAAGAACCGTTATCTACTTTTGCTTTTGAACCTGAGTAGGTATCAAAGTTGCCGTTGCCCGAGCCACCAGCAGTGTGGCAACCTGAGGTAGCACACTTAGCAGCAATAATGGGCTGAATGGTTAAGGCATAAGTAACCGTGGTAGTGTCGCAGTTCTTGTTAGCGTAATACTGGTCGTATAGTTTATCTTCCTTATCGTAATAGCAAGATGAGATAAGGAGCAGAAGTAAAAAAGCAAGACCTGTAATTTTGTTTCGGTGGTTGTAAGTACGGTTGGTAGTAAACATGGTTCTTGCTGTTTAGTTATTTGGTGCACCGGCATTTACCCATGCTTGAAATTTTGAAATAGTGCAATCGTTGAGTTTACTCGCATTGTAAGGCATAGCCACTGTGCCGCTTCCGTGCGTAATGGATTTTATGAGCAAACCATTATTGACCTGAATAAGCACATTACTGTAACCAATCAGATTAACTCCTCCCTGAGCAGCACCTGTTTGGTGGCAACCGGTGCAATAGGTTTGCACTACCGGATAGATATTAGTGGCAAACGAAACGTGCGTGGTATCGCAGGCACAAATATGTGTGCAGGTAGTGTTTTGGCTACCTTGTTGTATCCATTTTTGAATAATCTGTAACTGAGCCGAACTTAATGGTCCTGCGGGAGGCATAGGCTCTCCACCAGCACCCGTGAGCGTCTGATAGAAACTACCTGTTAAACTGGTAGGTTTATGTGAGCCGCTCATAAGTGAAGTATAACTGCTGGTATTTAAGTTTGATTCATTTGTAATAGCATCGTGGCAACCCGCTTGGGCACAGTTAGACTGAAGAATTGGTAATACATCTTCGGTAAACGAAATTACTCCGGCAGCACAGGTATCGCAGTGCAGGGTATCTATTGGTATATGAGTAGTATCAATTGGAATGTGCGTAGTGTCAATGGGGTCGATAATGGTATTGTAAACCAAATCGTGTTTACACGATGGAATAACAAATAGTGTAAGGAGCGCAACGCTAACCACGGTCAGCGCAAATAATTTCATTGGTTTCATAGTTTCATTTTTAGATGATGTAAAGCTACCCCTATGTCACCTCGCATCTGTCGTACTGCGAAGCACTGAATCAGTTCACATCCTCACAGCTACAAACTTATTCCCTTATTACGCATGATTAGTTGACCGGCTTCAATGCAGGTAATGATTGAAATCATGAATTATCAGCAGATTTTACTTATCACTGAGAGCATGCGTATGCTTCATGCCTTCATCGGCTTTGGGGTCAATGGTGTTGGTGTCTAGTAGAGTGCCGTGTTCGGCAGCAAGCGCATGTGTAAACTCGGCACCAAAAAATATAATTTGTGAAGTGTAAAACACCCAGGTAAGGAGCAAAACAATGGCACCCGCGGCACCGTAACTATCGTCAATATTGAACTTTTCAATGTAAATACCCAATACATATTTACCTATCATAAACAGAAACGCAGTGAACAAGGCACCCGGCCAAATACTTCCCCAGCGCGGTTTGGCATCGCTCATGTATTTAAACAGCAGCGCAAATAGCAGCGAGGTAAAGCCATAGGAAATAAGAAACTCTGAACTGTGTAAAATAAACACCGAGGTTTGCGGCAAATGACTGTCGAGATAGTCAGAGAAAACACCGAGGGCTGTGTGCACCATAAATGAAACCAGCAACAAAAACGAAAGACAAACAATCATGGCAAAAGAAAAAAGCCGGGTGGTGAAAAAACTCATGATAGGTTGACGCGCTCTGTCTTTTACATCCCAAATCAAATTAAGCGAAGTATGCAACTGACTGAAAACGCTGGTGGCACCAATCAATAATAGAATAGAGGCAACCACAGCCACCACCAAATTTTTTTCGGGTAGATATACCACCTTAATTATTCCTTCTAATTCCTTCGCGCTGTTAGCACCCAAAAAGTTGGTGAGTTGTGTTTTAATTTCCTGCTGCACAATCAAAGGACCCAACACAGAACCCGCGATGGAAATAACCAAAACAATAATGGGGATTAGCGAAAAGCCCGTGTAATAAGAAAGAGCCGCGCCAAGTGTAAGTGTATCGTGTTTCCGAAAAAGCAGAAAACTGTTTTTGAAGCTATTCCAAAAAGCACGAAGGTGTTTGATTATAAACTTCATACTACAAAGTTAACCTTATCGAAGCGAAGGAGCGGATTGATATTTGTCAGTTGATTAACTAGAAGTGCTTTTTTAATTCTACATGCTCACATCCTCACATTGCTTTCTCTCTACTTCAAACTAAACCTTACTCCCGTAAACGCCATAGCCCCCCGTAGGGGTCCCCAAATTAAACTGGCATCAAACTGATTGCTGAACGGCTGGTCGCCACCTATGATGGGGTTCTTCTGTGTAAAGTTGAGCAGGTTCTCACCGCCTAAATACACCTCCCACTTCTTCCACTTAAAAGTTATTTGCGCATTCAGTTGAAAAAAGTCTTTCGACTGTGTGCCGCGTTGGTTGGCCAAATCATTCAACTGCGTATCGGGTATGCGCGTTTTACCAAACCAGTTCAGGCTGGTGTTAAACCGCCAGTGATTATTCTTGGTGGTGTATTGCAGCGAAACCAAACCACGGTGCTGCGGTCGCAGCGCAATTATCTTTCTGCCGCTTTTGAAATCGGTTTTCGCCTGCTCATATTTATACGCCAG
Source organism: Bacteroidota bacterium (assembly GCA_947476645.1). Lineage (GTDB taxonomy): Bacteria > Bacteroidota > Bacteroidia > Chitinophagales > LD1 > Bog-950. Next base: position 30,410 of record CANJRM010000011.1, on the reverse strand, counting down.
CTTTACATCAAAACCTTTCACTACTTCATAACTGGCTTCAGCTTGCACAGCATTGGCAAACGACTTTCCGGTTAAATCATACAGTTGAAGTTGGCGCGTGTTCTCCATATCAATAACCACCTGATGAATAAAATCGGTGCGGTAATAATCTACACTAATCGTTCCCTCTCTAAAGTTGAGGAAGAACTTATAGTTCAAACTGGCTCCGTAATTCCACGCCTCCTCCATTTTAATTTTCGAATCAATTTCCAAACTGCGGTTGCTCGAAAGCAAACCAAAGTTCTCGGCAAACAGCGTAGGCGTTCTGAACCCTCTGCCTGCCGAAACGCGCAAACTGAAATCGTAAAGAATATTCCATTTCAAATTGAACCGTGGCGAAAGCAGTGTGCCGTAGATATTATGCTGGTCAATGCGCAAGCCGCCAATCAGCGATACTTTTTTCTCCTTCCCGAAACTGAAATTGCCTTCAATAAAACCACCGGGCACAATCTCCGTTCGTTTGCGCGCAAACGAATCGAACTGCTCGTTTACATTATCTATCAAAACAGAAGCCCCCACTTTTATGGCATCATCCCGTTCATTCAAATTCTTTTGATAAATAAAATTGACGTAGCCGAAATGTTCCAAGCCGCTGTAATCTCTTCTGCCCGCATAGCCAAATTGATTTTGATAAATGTATTTGTATTGAATGCCAATGAATCTTTCGTTCGGCAAATTGAAAGCGGTCTTCGCAAACACCTCTGCACGGTGAGTGGTCAACCGCAAACCCCATTCCTCCTGCATCATGCGGTCAACTTCAGGATTAAAATGAATAGAGCCGCCTTGTCTGTCCTCCACAGTAGCCGAAACTGCGAGCCAGAAACTGAAAACCTTTTGGCTCATGTAAGTAAAGCGGTTGAACAGATTGATATTCTTCACGAGCGGATTATCCAAATATCTATCGTGGTTAAAATCCATCTTGAGCATCGAAAGCTGACCTTGCAGCGAAGTCAACGTGCTCCACTTCGTATTTATTTTAGTGGCGGAAATCAAATTCAACTCCGTTCGCAAATCCTGATTGATATAAACGTTGGCAAACAATCGGTCAGCCGTCTGCGGCTTTTTAATCTCCACGTTTATCTGCCCTGTCATACTCTCGTAACCATTCACCACACTTCCCGCGCCCTTGTTCACCTGTATAGAACTCATCAGTGGTCCGGGTATATAATTCAAACCAAAAGTATTTCCGAGCGAGCGAATACTCGGAATGTTCTCAATCATAATTTGCGTGTAAACGCCATCAAGCCCCAGCATGCGAATCTCCTTTGCCCCCGAAACGGCATCGGTAAAGTTTACATCAACACTGGCAGAGTTCTCAAAACTCTCGCTCAGATTGCAACAGGCATCTTTCACTAAATCGCCACTGTTAATCACTTCCACATCGCGCGCACTCATGTCGAGCCGCGTGGCTTTTCGCGTATTAATTTCAACATCTTTCAACTCCACTTGCTTAGTCGAATCGCTTTGCGCCAGTAGCTGAACAGTTGATAGAATAAAGGATAGAAACAGACATACATACTTCATCTCATGAATTTTGTTTTGAAAAAATAAAAACAGAAAAACAGCGATGAATTTTAAATGCGGAAGCTTTGAGTAAACACTGCACTCGATTGAAGCAGGAGAGAAGGCGGCTCAGCAAAACCTGAACAGGTTTTAGTTACTGATGTAACCGCGAAAGAAAATACGTGAACGGGAAAATAGTTTTGTTGCAAAGCAGAAGCTTCTTCGGTAAAGGTTTCCTGACGAACAAAATTCTGTTTCAGATATTTGGAACTCACTTCACAGCAACTCGATTTCTTTATAGAACAATTGCTTTCGTCCTTTTCATTAACGCAACAATGTTTGGGAGAAGAAATGCTGTAGTGCGTATGATTTGTTTTTAAGCAGGTGTGCGCATAAAGCATTTGTCCGCTGTCGGCAAACAGCAACAGAAACGTTACAAACAAAACGACCAACCGCTTAATAAACATGCAACGAAAATAAGCAAACTGAACAGGAGTGTAAGATGTTAGTTAATACTTTGCACCTTTTCACTTTCTATTCGAATATTTGAACCATGGATGTTTATGTAATACTCGGCTTTATTGGTGCGCTTGCCACAGGTTTAGTTCTGGGTTTATTGGGGGGGGGAGGAGCGCTTCTTTCTATTCCTGTTTTGGTTTACCTCTTTCATCTCGATGCGTCTGTTGCTACGGGTTATTCACTTTTTCTGGTTGCGGTTACTGCATCTATAGGTGCAGTTCAAAACATCCGTAAAAAAATGGTGGACTATAAGGCGGTATTGTATTACGGTATTCCTTCTGTTGTTTCTGTTTACTGTATGCGCAGGTTTGTAATGCCCAACCTGCCCGATGTAATTTTTAATATCGGAAACTATGCAGTCAGCAAAAATCACTTCATCCTTTTTATTCTTTCCATGGTCATGTTTGGTGCGGGTTACAAAATGTTTACCGCAAAAGAATCTCCGCAGGAAAATGAGGTGCCTCATCCTAATCAATACATTAAGTTGATGTTGATTGCTGTGTTGATTGGAAGTTTTCTCGGTTTGGTTGGAGCAGGAGGAGGATTCTTAATGATACCCGCACTGGTGTACTTCGCCAACCTGCCTATGAAACGGGCGGTGAGCACTTCTTTGGTATTAGTAGCAGTAAACTCTTTCATTGGTTTTTTAGGCGATGTGCATTCCAATCAAAACATGGATTGGAAATTTCTGTTGCTGTTTTCAGCGTTCTCGGTAGTGGGCGTTTTTGGTGGTTTCTACTTACAAAGCAAAATTGACGGCCAACGCCTCAAAAAATATTTCGGAGGGTTTATGATGCTCATGGCACTTTACATTGTAATAAGAGAAACTCTTAAAAATTTGTGAAGAGCCATGTCACCGGCTTTTATATTTTCGATTGGCATTGTAATTGGCTATACACTAAAAAATAATTTATGAAACGGAATCTTTTTCTTGCCCTTGTTGTCTTATCTGCAAATCTTTCCATTGCTCAAACAAGCACGAAAGCAGCCGTAACCAATACCGCAAAAGCAGTTGTTGCAACCACTCCTAAACCTGCAACTTCCACAACCCTAAGAACTACAACAACCACAGCAAAACCTGTAGTTAAAAAGAAAACCACAAAGTCGACTTCTAAAACAACTACTACAAAGAAGCCAACTACCACCACCACCAAAACCACTACTACCACTGCACCAACACCTAAACCTTCGTTGAACAATACAACTATACCTGGTTCAACAACCGTAGTGACAAAAGTTGTTGAGGTGCAAAAAAACACTACCACGACAACTCAAACTACTACTACAACTCCAGCCGCAACTAATACACAAACGCGCCCGGGTGCTGATGGAGGTACTACAAACACAAATACCAATAGCAACACAAACACCCAAACACGACCGGGTGCAGATAATTCTAATACTAATACCAACACTAATAACAACGCAAATGGCGGAAGTGTAATCAATACCATTTCAGATATTACTCAGGGCGATGCAGCAAGTGCTATCAAAGAAGCGTTGATGAAAGGCGTAAGTGCAGGCGTATCAAAAGTTTCTGTAACCGATGGTTACTTTGGAAACAGCTTCATAAAAATTCCTTTTCCGCAAGATGTGCAGATAGTAGAATCTACCCTTCGCAGTTTTGGAATGGGAAGTATGATTGATAATCTGGTGTTGTCGTTGAATCGCGCGGCAGAAAATGCAGCGGTGCAGGCAGGCCCTATTTTCCTAAACGGTATTAAGCAAATGACCTTGAACGATGCTATTAGTATTGTAAGCAACAAACAACCCGATGCGGCTACTCAGTTCTTGCAACGCACTACTACCGAATCGTTGGTGTCGGCTTTTAAACCTTCTATACAAACTGCTTTAGATAAAACATTGGCTACAAAATACTGGAGCGATATTACCGGCTACTACAACAAAATTCCTTTTGTGTCACCGGTAAACACAAACTTACCCGACTACGTTACCCGTAAAGCCATCACCGGTTTGTTCTACATGGTTGCGCAGGAAGAAGCTAAGATTCGCAAAGACCCTATTAATCAGGGAAGCGATATCATAAACAAAGTGTTTGGCGCGTTTAAGAAATAAGCTAAGCGCTTAACTCTACTTCGTATCCGCTTTTACTGCGAATATTCATCACGTTTCCGTTTTCGAAAATGAAATACTGTCCGCGAATTCCTTTCAATTCCATTTCAATACTCGGAACTTTTTCGAACGAAAGCGAAGTTACTTTGGTTGGATATTCAAGAACGGGATAAATCAATTCCACTACTTCATCATCGGTTGATTTGTATTGCTGAAATTGTTCGGGCAGTAATTGAATTACTCTTTCTTTTTCTTTCAGCAAATCAATTTCACCCGAAGGTTCGTTCTTCAGCATCTTCTGCCAATTGGTTTTATCACTCAGGTGTTCTTTTAAAACCACTTCAATAAAACCCGCTAACTGACGGTAAGGAGTTTTTACTAGAATAATTCCCTTATGCGCGCCTTGGTCAATCCAACGAGTTGGAATCTGGTCTTCGCGGGTTACACCAACTTTCACTATGTTGGTTAACGCGAGGTAAACAAAGTGAGGGCGGTTATGAGCCTTCTCTTCCCATTCCGGATTTCTTCCTTTTCCTAAATGCGCTTCACACAACTCAGGGCGAAGAATGCATTCTGCATTTTCAGGAGCGTTCGCAAAACAATTATAGCACAAGCCCTCGCCAAAGCTCTTCGAAGTTTTTTTACCGCAAATGGTGCAGAATATTTTTCCTGTCCAGCGCAATTGAATTTTGCTTCCTATTAAATCATTCACTGCAATTTGTTCATTACCTAAATTCAAAAAGTATTGAACGGGGTTAATGAAGCTGGTTTGCATTTTATCGAGCACACCTGTAAATCTCATGGGTTACTTTATTTGTTCTGAAAAGCAATCTTAGGTTTTGTAATTGAGATATGGAAACAAAATAAAGATGCCATTGCTTTAGCAATGGCATCTTTATTAAAAGAGGAAAAGAAAAAATTATTTCATTGGCTTTTGACAACACTGCGGAAGTTTATCGTAAGCTTCTACATTCTTCTTTAATGCATCAGCATCATAACCTACGTTTGAAATAACTTCCCGAAGAGCATCTGCATTCGTTTTTGAAGGGTCGTATTTGATTTTGATTTTCTTGTTGTTGAGATTCAGATTCGCTTCTTCAACACCATCTACAGCTTTCAGCTTTTTTTCAAGACGTGCTTTGCACGATTCGCAAATGGCAGAAGTTTGAATGGTTACTGTTTCACTTTTTTGTCTTCCTGTGGCATTTACACCTGCCGATAAAACCATAATTAATACAACTGCGCAGAAGAATGATTTGAGATTGTTGTTCATGACTTAGAATTTGTACCAAAGATAACGATTGAACAGTGGAAATAGTTTAAGCAGCTAGTGCTTTAACTTCTTTTTTAATTTTTATTGCAGTATGTAACGCAAACCAATAAAACCTTTTATGCCTTCGGTAGAAGTGAAACCGTAAGTAGTATCGAAGCGATAGCTGAAAGGATTATCAACCGAAGTGTTTTTGTTGTAAGGATCAAACGGACGTAGGATAGGTTCTTTCTGAATGAAGTTGAAAAAGTTTTTTACTCCAGCGTAAATCTCAATACCGCTATTGAACTTTTTAGTAAGTTGAATATTCTGAATCGTGAACCATGGGGAATGTGATGGACGAAAATCATTTGGCACAGTAGAAAGTAACATGGGGCTCACCACGTTTCCTGTCCAGTCAATAGAAAGTTGCGGAGCGGGAAAAGTATAACTCAGAAAAAAGTTAGCAACGAAAGGAGGGGAGTGTGTGGGAATTTCAATTTCGATTTCACCATCCTCATTTTTTTCCTTTTCAAAAACATGCGAGTAAGTAAAACCTAAACCAACCTTTAGTGGATAATTGAAAGTTAAATCGGCATTTACACTAAAGCCCGCAGCCATAGCGCCAAGTTTGTTGTTCTTGTAAACGATATAACCCGGTTCTGAATAATCAGGATTAATGAAGTTGAAGAAGTAGGTATAGAATCCGTTTATCTCGGCATTTAAAACTCCTCCCGTAAGTTTTTGTATTCGTGCGTATGATGCATTTGTGTTGAGCGCAACTTCTGCATTCAGTTTTTCTTCTACAATAATTTGTCGGGAACCATTGAGTGCTGCAAATCCTTCGCTCAATAAATTTGGCACGCGATAACCTGTTCCCACACCAATGCGAATCGTGTTCAACTCATCAGTCGAATGCCATTTGTAATTTATACGGGGTGTGAAAGTAGGGCCGCTTTGATTGTTGTAATCGAACCGCGCACCAATAAGCAGTTGATTGTTTTTAGGAAGCGATAATTCATCTTCCATAAACGCTCCGGCTATGTGCAATAACTTTCCATGTCCTGAAATCGAATCAATTGAAAGTTCTGTATTGTCGCTGTAATAATTGATTCGATAGGAAACTCCGAGCAATAGCTCATTAATAGCATCAGTTTTTTTACTCCACGATAATTGGGAAAAGCCGTTGCGCTGTAAGCCATCAAAGATGTTTGTGCCATAGTTGGCGTGTTGACGATGCTCACTGAAATCTAATTGAAGCATTACCTTTTCGCGAAACGGTAATTGATAGTGAGTTCCTATCTGCCATTGATGCGTACGAATAGCTTCGCTATAAAACACATCACTCGAACGAAGTTCTTTTGCAGAACGCATTTCACCACCTATTCTATCCTCAAATAAATACCGGGCGTAAATATCAGCTACACGATTTTCCTTTCTGTCAAAACTCCACTTATTAAAAAAGTTGACGCGGTTCGTCAATGGCACATCCATAAAATTATCTCCGTTTATATCCCCTCGGTAATTATTGCTTTCTCCACTTATGCTAATCAGCGAACTTGCTTTTTTCAATTTGAACTCAAGCGTGAAATCTGCATTGGCAGCAAGCATAGAGTTGAGTGAAACATTGCATGAAAAGCGCGGAGCGTTTGTCGGGCTTTTTGTCTTTATGTTGATGACACCGGCTATTGCATCTGAACCATAAATAGTAGAGGACGCACCTTTCAAAATTTCAACTCTGTCAATCATACTCATGGGAATAGTATTGAGCGCATACGTGCCTGCAAGCCTGTTCATCGCAGGAACTCCGTCAATTAAAATCATGGTGTAATTTCCTTCGAGCCCGTTGAGTTGGATATCGGTAGTATTGGAAACGCCATTATCTACATCAGCAAAAACACCATTCACATTTTTTAATGCATCGTAAATATTGGTAGAAGGATTACGCTGGAAAAACTTCTCGGTATAAACTTCAACAGGTGTAACGCTCTCTGATTTCTTTACATCCTTCAATGTCCCTGTTACTACAATTTCTTTCAAATGAGAGTTGAATGGCGTAAGCACAGCTTTTACAATGGTTGCACTTCCTACCTTTATTTCAATTGCCTGTTGGAAGTTTTCGTAACCAACATAACTAATACGCAATTGATATTTCCCCACGGGAATGTTTTTGAGAATGAAATTCCCATTAGTGTCTGAAGTAGTAGTGAAAGAAGTTTTTAAAAGTGCTACAGATGCTTTCTCCAAAGAACCCGATGAAGAAATATTACCTCTTAATACACCAACGGATTGAGCAAACACGCTCACACAAAAAAACAGAAAGCAACTAATGCTTATGCACTTCATAAAAATGAAAGTACATTTTTAAGTTTAGAAAGGGAAACGTTTATAAGACTGATGCCTCGGTTTTTTGTTTCTGCTTAACAGTTCTTAAATTGCTTTTCTAAAATCAAAACTATGTCACTACGATTTTTCAAATACTCTTCGGTTTATCTGAGCATTGGCATTATTATGACCTCACTTGTTTTTGGAGGTAAGTTTATTTTTATCGCTCCGTTGTATGTGTTTGGTCTTATTCCCTTGATGGAACTTTTTTTCAAAGGCAGCACCTGGAATATGGAGAAGGCAGAAGAAGAGATGGCAAAGAAAGACTGGACTTATGACTTTATTGTTTGGAGTGTAGTGCCGCTTCAGTTCACGCTCATGTTTTATTTTTTGAATCGTGTTGATGACGGCACTTTGCCTATTTGGGTAAAGCTCGGAATGATTTTCGCTTTTGGTATGGCGTGTGGAGTATTGGGAATTAATGTGGCGCATGAACTCGGTCATCGCAATACTTGGTATGAACAACTGATGAGTAAAATGCTTTTGGCAACTTCCTTGTATCTCCACTTTTTTATTGAGCACAATCGCGGTCACCATAAAAATGTTTCTACCGATGAAGACCCGGCTTCTTCAAGATACGGTGAAAATATTTACGCTTTTTTCGTTCGTTCGGTGCGCGATAGTTGGCTCTCTGCCTGGCATATTGAAGGTGAATGGTTAAAGAAAGCGAATCAAAGTTTTTGGAGTTACCATAATGAAATGTTGATTTATCAAATCATTCAGATTGGAATGCTTGCTACTATCTGTTACGTGTGGAACTGGAAAGTGATGTTGTGTTTTATTGCCTCTGCCACTATAGGATTTCTTCTACTCGAAACAGTAAACTACATTGAACATTACGGTTTGAGAAGAAAGAAAGTGGATGGTGCATACTACGAGAAGGTGTTGCCAATTCATTCATGGAATTCGAATCACCCTATTGGCAGAATCATGTTGTTTGAGTTGACGCGCCATAGCGACCATCATTATTTGCCATCAAGAAAGTATCAGGTGCTTCGCCACTTCGACCATAGTCCTCAAATGCCAACGGGTTATCCGGGCATGATGGTGCTTTCGCTTTTTCCTCCTTTGTGGTTTAAGGTAATGCATCAGCAAATTGCAAAGTATCGGGCAACTGCTGAAGGTGTAGATTTGGCTTAAGGAATTTTAGAACGGTGTATCCTCGTTGAAGTCTTCAGGCTTGTGACGTTTCTCAAAAGAGTTATCGTCTTTTTCACCTGCTTCATCTTCGTTTATTCTAGACTGGAATTTCTTGAATTTGCGTTTGTCACCGCTGTCATTCATCTCCAAGTATTGGTCGCCTGCACCTATTTCATCTAAGTTTTCAAACTTAGCGAAGCGATTAATGAATCGTGTGCGAACGGTTTTCACCGGACCGTTTCTATGCTTTGCAATAATTACTTCTGCAATATCCTTTGTTGGATTTCCTTCTGCATCCTGGTCAAGTTGATAATACTCGGCACGATACAAGAAGATAACGATGTCGGCATCTTGCTCAATGGCTCCTGATTCGCGTAAGTCAGAAAGTATCGGGCGTTTATCACCACCTCTGGTTTCCACTGCACGCGATAATTGCGAAAGTGCAATCACAGGAATTCCCAACTCCTTCGCCATTCCTTTTAGTGAGCGCGAAATCTGACTGATTTCCTGTTCGCGATTTCCGCTACCCTTTCCGTCAACACTTCCGCTCATCAACTGCAAATAATCAATCACCACCATTTTAATATCGTGCTGTTGTTTCAGTCTGCGGCATTTGCTGCGCAACTCAAACACATTGATAGCGGGTGTATCATCAATAAAAATCGGAGCATTTTTTAAGTGGTCAATTTTTGAAGTGAGAATCTGATACTCGTATGGTTCCAGATTTCCTTTTCTGATTTTGTCAGAAGGAATATGCGTTTCCATAGAAATTAAACGTTGCACTAATTGTGCGCTGCTCATTTCAAGCGAGAAAATAGCTACGGGTTTTTTGTGGTCAATGGCTGCGTTGCGTGCAAGCGCCAACGTAAACGCAGTTTTACCCATTGCTGGACGAGCCGCCACGATAATCAAATCAGAACTTTGCCAGCCGCCAGTTGCTTTATCTAAATCAATGAACCCCGATGCCACACCATTCAAATGGTCCTGGTCGTTATTCATTCTGATGTTCAACTCCTCCAATTCTTTAAACACGAGCGATTGAATATCTGATGAATCGCGCTTCAAATTATTTTCAGCAATGCTGAAAAGATTTTTCTCGGCTTTATCTAAAAGTTCAAAAACATCGGTCGTGTCTTCGTAAGCATCTCTGATAATTTCAGAAGAAGTTGCAATCAATCTGCGCTGAATAAATTTTTCTGCCAGCACACGCGCATGATATTCCACATTGGCAGCTGAACCAATTTTATTCGTCAACTGCGCTACAAAGAACGGACCGCCTGCTGCATCTAACTCACCATTTTTGCGCAATTGTTCAGTAACCGTAAGCAAATCAATAGGCGCTTGATTTTGATAAAGGTTAAGGATAGCGCGCCAGATTCGTTGGTGAGCATCTAAATAGAATGAATCTTCCTTAAGAATATCAATTACTTCATTGATAGCATTTTGCTCAATCATTACTGCGCCCAGCACCGCTTCTTCTAATTCTTTTGCCTGCGGTGGAAGTTTGCCGTAATCAAGCGGGCTAACGTCCGAAGACGACTTTCTGATAAGTGATTTCTTCACTAATTCTACATCTGCCATAAGTATGTTCTTATTTTGAAACGGCATCATTAAAATGCCATTGCTGTTTTAAAAAGGGACGCAAACATTCATTTTTGAAAACTCAATCAAAAACAATCTCTCCTTTTTTTTTCTTCACCGTTCCACTAACAGTTCCTCGGGAGTTTTCAACAATTTTAAGGGAAGGTAAACCAAATTAGTTGCGAAGCCAAGATTCGTTATGTGATTTTGGTGCAAATTTATTTTGTTTCAAAAAAGGTCGAAATATTGACAACCTGAGTTTTGTAGTTTATATTTAGGTTCAAATCCTGATAGTATGAAAACGTTCTTCCTTACCATAACCACCTCTATCTTCTTTCTCTTTGCAGCCAATACAGCAAAAGCTATTTCGATGGGTGGAGTAGTGGGTAAGGTTTTTCAAAAGGAGAACATGAAATCGGTGGCGTATGCCGAAATTACTTTCGAAAACAACATGGATAAGATTACCGTAACCGCCAATGAATACGGCTACTACTATGCCGACCATCTTCCTACCGGTAAATATCAAATGCGCATTGCTTACAACGACCGCACGTTCTTTATGAATAAGGTTCGTGTATATGATAGTTACACGTCTGAAATAAATTTTATGGTGAGTAACAACGAGAACCTGCCGGTGAACGTTGAACTTGAAATGAAGGAGAACCTGATGAGTTCAGTTAGTTCTACCGATATTAAAGTAACAGAAAATGCTCCCGGAAATACTACGCGCTCGTTGAGTGAAACGCTCAGCATGCAGTCGGGTGTAGATGTAGAAAACGGAAAGGTGATTGTGAAAGGCAGTAATCAGGTGAAATTTTTTGTTGATGGTACTCAGGTAATGGCTCCGGTGTCTCTTTCGAAGGGTTGGTAAGAAGATTTCTCTCCTATGTGTGTGGAATAAGTGTTGCGTGCGCATCTACTTTATGAATTGATTTCATCACCATTAAATATGCTTTTATGAGAACTACCAAAACCATGTTGCGCGGGGCGGTCGCGCTGTTGTTGTTTTTATCTTTCCATTCTTCATTTGCTTCTTATGCCGGAGGCAGTATTATGGGTCAGGTTGTTGACCCTGTTTCAAAAGAGCCCGTGAGCGATGCCACGGTAGTACTCGATTGCCAAGGAAACCAGAAAATGTTTTTTACCAACGAGAAAGGATTTTACTATGCCAGTAATATTCCTGCGGGGGTTTATACGATTTCGATTTCTTACATGAGCAACCGAACTACGATTGAGAATTTTAAGATTGGCAATGATGAAGTAAGAGAAGCAAATGCTGAGCTTAATGCATCAGTAAACATTGGCGAGGTTGTAAAGAAGGAATACAGAGTTGCTTTGATTGACCCGTTGCAACCTCAGGGTGTGCGCACAATAGAAAGGGAAGATATTAAGCACATGCCTATTCAAAAACTTTCGCAAATTCAGGAGAGTATGCCGGGAACCATTGATGCGAACGGACAGTTTTATGTGCGTGGCGCAAGAGCAGGCGCGCTCTCTTATTATATTGATGGTGCGCGTGTGATGGGTAGTGCTGATATTCCTCTCTGTGGTTTGGATACTTACAGAAGTTATACGGGTTTTCTTCCGCCAAAATATGGTGACTGCACAGGCGGTGCAGTAGTAATGGAAACAAGAAATTTCTTTACTGAGCATTGATTGAATTTTTTTGAATTGAAAAGTCCTGTTCAACTTTATGCTGAACAGGACTTTTTATTTTCGTGCTGCATGAAAACGGAAATTGGAAAGGATATAAGCGCAGCGAAGAAGTTTTTGGAAAGCGGAGAACCCGTTGGTATTCCAACTGAAACTGTTTACGGACTTGCTGCCAATGCGCTGAATGAGGATGCTGTGCTTGAAATTTTCAGTGTAAAGAATCGTCCGCATTTTGACCCGTTGATTGTGCATGTGTTTTCTATAGCTGAAATTGAAAAGTATGTGGAAGAAATTCCTGCGAAAGCGAAATTGCTTTTTGAAAAGTTTTCACCGGGACCTTTGACTGTTTTGCTGAAGAAGAAAAAAGTAATTCCTGATTTAGTTACCTCAGGATTGGATTCAGTAGCGATTAGAATTCCAAATCATACGCTTACGCTTGAGTTGTTGAAACAACTTGATTTCCCTTTGGCGGCACCGAGTGCAAATCCCTTTGGTTACATAAGCCCTACAACTGCGCAGCATGTGTTTGCACAACTGCAAAATAAAATCCCTTACATACTCGATGGCGGTGCAACAAGTATTGGTGTTGAATCAACCATTATTGGTTTTGAAAATAATGAACCAACCGTTTACCGCCTCGGTGGTTTAGCGGTAGAAGAAATTGAAAATGTAATTGGAAAAGTTCGTGTTGAACTTACTGAAAGTGCTAACCCGAAAACTCCGGGAATGCTGAAGAGTCATTATGCACCGAGGAAGAATTTGAAGATTTGGGCATTGGGGCATTCGGACATTGGGACATTGGGAAATACAACAACAGGTGTGATTGCTTTTGATAAGTATGTTGATGGAATTGAAAAGCAAAATCAAATTCTTCTTTCTGCCAAAGGAGATTTGAATGAAGCAGCTAAAAATCTTTTTGCCGCCATGCGAAGTTTAGATGAAAGTGATGTAGAAAAAATTTTTGCGGTAAAGTTTCCCGATGAAGGATTGGGAAGAGCAATTAACGATAGATTGAATCGCGCGAGTTCATAGGATGGGGTCAGAACTCCATCATTCTCGCTACATACTTCCCAATAATATCAAACTCAAGATTTACTAAAGAACCTTTCTTCACTTGCTTGATGTTGGTGTGTTCGTAGGTATAAGGAATAATTGCTACGGAGAACAAATCATCTTTTGCATTGAAGGCAGTAAGTGAAATTCCGTTTATGCAGATGGACCCTTTTTCTACAACTATGTTTTGTTTTGATGGCAGGTATTTGAAAGTATACAGCCAACTTCCGTTTTGTTCTTGAACAGAAATACACTCTCTTGTTTGGTCAACATGCCCCTGCACAATATGACCATCGAATCTATCACCAACTTTTGTACAACGTTCTAAGTTTACTTCATCGCCAATTTGCAAAGCTCCGAGGTTTGTCTTCTTCAAGGTTTCATCAATAGCCGTTACACGATGAGTATTTGCATTTACATCAACCACTGTTAAGCAAACGCCATTATGCGAAACACTTTGATCAATTTTTAATTCGTGTGAAATGGAAGATTGAATGGTGAGATGAAGATTGGAATCTTCTCTTTTTAAGTCAACTACTTTTCCTATGGTTTCAATTATTCCTGTGAACATGATTTATTTCCCTCGCATCAAATGAATAAACCCACCGCCTTTTTTCTCACCGCTTAAAGGTTTGCGCACTAAGCCGGTTTGGTGCTGCTCATAGTAATAGCCACCATACACATAAACTCCTTCGCTGCATTCTTTGCCGCTCTTCTGGTCTTTACCATCCCAATGAATTTCGGGATCTTCGGTATTGAATACTTCTTCGCCCCAGCGATTGTAAATTTTCATTTCAATTTTAGGAACAAAGCGATATGGATAAAACGGATGGAAGAAATCATTCTGTCCATCGCCATTTGGTGTAAAGGTGTTTGGCAAAATATAATACGGACAATTATCAATGCAGAATACATTGCTGTAACGGCTTTCGTTTCCAACGCGGTCAAGCGCGGTTACAGCATAACAACCCGCAAGACTTTCTTTCAGCACATGATTGTAAGTAGTATCATCTTTTGAAAGTATGCTGTCAATTAAAGTCATAGAAGCAGAATCATTTCCGTAATAAATATAGTAGCGGTTGATGTCGAATGAGCAAGGATCGTTTTGAATTGACCAACTTAAATAGTTGATAAACTGCGAAGCTGTCCACGGCTGACCGTTGAACTGGTCGCAATCGTTTCGCACGCTCAACACAGGCGGACAAGGTGCAGTGGTATCAATAGGAATTCCGCACGCTTCTTCCGATTTATTGATAAGCGGTTTTGGAAATGCAGCCACCGTGTAATGCCCATACGCCTGCACATAATAGCAATAAGTAGAATCGTTGATGAGCCCCGTGTCAACGTAAGAATGCGTATAAGTTGTATCAATAGCTTCGAAGAGCGAAGTGATTTTGTTCAAGCGATAAATGGCAAAGCTGTCGTTTGTCCACGGAACATTTTCCTGCCAGTTTAAAACAAGCGACTGGTCGCTTGACAATACTTTCAAATAAACCGAAGATGCCGCAGCACTTGGGCCTACCGTATCGTTGTTCGCAAACAAAAACACTTTGTAAGTAAAGGCAGAATCTTTCGTGTTGATGTTGGTGTCCGTGTATTCAGTATCTATCAAAGCTGAATAAGAAGCGGCATCGGCAGAAGAATGAATCAACACAGGATTTGAAAAATTAAAACCATTGCCGCGATATAAATCGAAACGATATGGTGGAGGATTTTGAATAGTATCGAGATTGATTCCGCCAGTTAATGGTTTCATCCACCGCACATAAATTTTTCCATTAGCCACATCGGTTTGTGTAACATCTACATTAATAATCACTGGAACGCTGATAGGCATAAACACACAAACTTCATCGCTTGCTACACTTTCGCTGGCATCTAACAGAAACAAACCGTTGGGAGAAAGCGTGGCAAAGTGCGCTACAATTCTGTAACTGTATTGCTGACCAACAAGCGTGGTGAAATCAGTATAGGTGTAAGTAAAAATATTTGCTCCGGTAATTTTTGTGTATCCATGTCCTGCTAAACCTGTTTCACAATAATCTGAAGTAAAACTATCGCAACCTATTTTGCGCCAAACCGAAAAGCCACGAAAGTTAGAAGAGGAAGCGCACACATAAGGATTCTGCCAGTTGAGTACCACCTTTTGCGCAGAAGCAACAGCCGTAAGATTTAAAGGTGGGGGCGCAATAACGTGTATTTGCCAGGTTTGTAAATCAACCAATGGCGGCACCTGATAATTATCAATAGCTCTGAAAGCAGTGACATAATTCTGACTTTGAATGTGGCTGCAATCGGTTTGCCAGGTAAAAGTGCCGCTGGTAGGATTTCCGCTTATCCCCGCACTATAAACAGCCGGTGAACTCGTTACATGAAATGGTGCACCATCGGCTGTCATAGTAACTTGTTGACCTATGTTAGGGTCGCGGGCAATGGCGTGTATAATTAGTTTTTCTCCCGCACGCACACAGGTATCATGTATCACGGTTATTTGTGGCGGGTCGTTTGGTTGATTATCTACAATGATTTGCATATCGCGAATCAAAGTGCCGAGGTTGATTCCGTTTCTGAATTCGCGAATGAGAATAGCAATGTTGTAAAAACCTACGCGGCAAGGAACTGCCCAAACAATTTGCCCTGTATGGCGGTCGATAGTGAACGTATTATTCGGAACTCCTTGCGCTGTGCAATATTGGTCAGGAAATGAATAAACAGGAACTTGCTGATTATGGTCTTGCAAGCAAGCAACCAATTGAAAATCTAAACTATCGCCATCGGGGTCATAAGCTAAAGGGTTGTGATAAAATGTATCATTCAGATTAGCGTAATCTATTGGAGGATATAAAAGGATAGGAGAGGTGTTGAATCCGATATTGGCTAAATCGGTTGGAAACTTCAAGGTGTCTTCTACAAAAAAAGGAATGTCAACTGAGTTGCCATTGTCAATATTGTTAATACCGTCAATACGATTTTGATCGTAAAATTTTATGATGTAAAAACGATTAGGCGGTGGTGGAACTCCAGGATAAGTATGTGTGCCTTTGTACTCATTCTTTTTGATGTTTATTGGCACAGTAGTAATAATAACTCCGTCAGGAACGCCATTAGGCGGGTCAACATCGGGTCCGTTATTTCTTTGGAGTGTTTGAATTGTTCCATCACCCCAATCAATAGTCACAGTATCTCTATCCGCTGGTATGCTGTTCTGGTCATATTTGGTATAGGTAATTATAGTTACCTCGTATTGAAAATTGCCAATCAGTTTATAGATAACTTCTCCTGCGCGGTAGTGGGTAGCATAAGCAGATTTGCCGAAAGCGAGAATGAGGAAAAAGAAAAAGAGAAAATGTTTTCGGGAGAAATTCATCGGGGGCAAAATACGGAAAAGGGAAATGAATACCACGGAACTAAAACAGAAAATAAAATCAACGTTAAAATAGAAACGATAGGCGGGAACAAAAGTTTGTAGTTTGGAGATTGAAATTACTTTTGCCCCCGCTATGAAAAAAATATTTGTTATCGCTTTATCTTTCGTTCTGGTTCTTGGTATTTTCTCGTGCCGCAAAAAGGGAGAACTTCCTCCGGGTGCTAAACTTGAACCGGAATTAATCAAAGACACTACTGAAATAGCTTTCATGGACTCTTCTACTTTTGTTTTCGATACGATTAACGAAGGCGATAAGGTGCAGCACAGTTTCCGGATTAAAAACGTGGGTAATAAAAGTTTGTTTATTGCCAATGCCTTTGGTTCATGCGGTTGCACGGTGCCCGAGTATCCTAAAGATGTGGTTAAGCCCGGTGATATAGCTACTATTAAAGTAACTTTTAACTCGGCCGGTAAAAAGGACGAACAAAACAAAACTGTAACCCTGGTGTGCAACACCCTCAAGCGAAACGAAATGCTTTACCTCAAAGGTTTTGTAAAAGAGAAAGAATAATATTTGCCTCAATCATTCATCAACAATTAAGAAATGGACCCAATTATCATTGTATTTTACGGAGCGCTTTTAGTCGTTATCTGGTTTTTCTTCATTCGCCCGCAGGCGAAAAAAGCCAAGGAGCAAGCTGCGTTTGTGGTGGCTATTGAAAAAGGTGCGCGTGTGGTAACCACAGGCGGCATTCACGGGAAAATCATTAAGGTAGAGGACAACGGCAGTGTGTTACTTGAGGTAGATACCAATGTAAAAATCCGCATTGAGAAATCAGGAATCAGTATGGAAATGACCTTGCAGGCATATCCTGCTGAGAAGAAGGAAGAAGTAAAGGCGTAATACAGTTTGATTTGTGATAAGAGAAATGTCATGCTGAGCTTGTCGAAGCATCGTTCTCTTCAAAACCCTTCGACAAGCTCAGGGTGACAACAAGCCTTTTCTCATTATCATTCTCTTTCGCACAATTTTAAAGGAGTGTTTTTCGTTTAAAGAAAAACCACCTTCCTTTGAAACGCAAAATAATACACCATCAAGTGCTTAAAGTTGGAATTACCGGAGGAATAGGCAGCGGCAAAACTACTGCCTGTAAAATGTTTGAGCAGCTGGGCATTCCGGTTTATTATGCCGATGAGCGCGCGAAGTTTTTAATGCAGCACGAGCATTATCTGATTGATGAAATCAAGAAAAATTTTGGGGAGGATGTTTATGAAAATGGAAAGCTGAACCGAAAAGTTTTAGCCGATAAGGTTTTTAATAATAAGCCGCTGTTGATGATTTTGAACTCGCTGGTGCACCCTGCCGTTTTTCATGATAATGAACGATGGGCAGAAGAGCAGCGAGTGAAACTGGTTCCGTATATTTTGAAAGAAGCCGCGCTGTTGATTGAAAGCGGTTCTAGTAAGAAGCTCGATAAACTGATTGTGGTGACTGCGCCTTTAGATTTGCGTATGAAGCGCGTGAGTGAGCGCGACCAAACTTCGATTGAAGAAGTGATGGCGCGGGTGCGCAATCAAATGGCAGAAGAAGAAAAAGTTAAGCTTGCCGATTTTGTAATTCATAACAACAAGGACACTGCACATTTACAAAAGCAGGTGGAGAAGATTCATCAGAGTCTGCTAGAATCAATTCGCTAATTTATCCAACGCCACTTTCAATACCTTGTCATCGGTGTTGGCTATGTAGTAGTAGCCATCCATTTTCCAGAGTTGTTTGGCTATGAAAGCTTTGAGGTTCAACTTTAGCTTGGCTTCGTATTTCTTCTCTTTTACAGCATCGCGTTTTAAACCTTTAGCTTCGGCAAATGCATAGAATTCATTCATCATTTCGCTGGTTACTTCAAATTGGTTACTGAAATTTTCTTTGGTTTTGTAGCTGCTCAATTTTTCGGCATGCTGCGAAAAATATTTGTAAACGAATTCGCGGGCAGAAGAAAGGAGCGTGTAGAATCCTTCGTTTTCGCCCGAGGTATCTATTGGCACAAAAATATCGGGACGAATTCCGCCACCACCAAACACTCTTCTGCCTTTCGATGTTTTGTAAACCGTAGTATCTTTTGAATGAATAGAATCTTCATGCACAAATTCGCCACGCATGTAGCGCTCGTAAATATCGTTGTAGTATTCTTCGTTTCCTTTTTCGTAAGAGCGCTGAATGCTTCTGCCCGATGGCGTGTAGTAACGGGCAATGGTTAAACGAATAGCCGAGCCATCGCGCAGTTCGTATTGCTCCTGCACCAAACCTTTTCCGAAAGAAGTTCTGCCGATAATGGTTCCGCGGTCCCAATCCTGAATAGCACCTGAAAGAATTTCGCTTGCAGAAGCAGAACCTTGATTGATGAGCACTACTAAATCGCCTTTTTCAAACAAACCTTCTTTGCCCGCTAAGTAATCCTGACGCTCATAAGCTTTGCCTTTGGTGTAAACCAACAACCTTTCGCCAGGAATAAATTCATCGGCCAGCATGGTTGCTGCCTGTAAATATCCACCCGGGTTATCGCGAAGGTCGAGCACTAATTTTTTCAAACCTTTCTCTTTCAGCTCAGAAAATTTCTGCACAAATTCTTTGTGTGTGGTAGAACTGAAGGTATTGATGCGGATGTATCCCACTTCTGCATTCAACATAAATGCAGCTTCAATACTATAGAGTGGAATTTGTGCGCGGGTAATTTCAAAATCGAGCAACTTACTTATGCCGCTGCGAAGGATAGATACTTTCACCTTAGTGGCTTTTGGCCCGCGCAGGCGGTGTTTTACTTCGGTGTCTTTAATTTTTATTCCGGCAACGATGCTGTCGTTAATCTTAATAATACGGTCACCGGCTTTAATGCCCACTGTTTCTGATGGCCCTCCTGAGATGGCAGTAACTACGGTAATGGTGTCCTGCACAATAAAGAATTCGATTCCTACGCCTTCAAAATTTCCTTCGAGCGATTCGTTGGTTTCGCTGAGGTCGCTTGCCGGAATGTAAACAGAATGCGGGTCGAGGTTCGAGAGCATTTTGTCAATGGTTTTATCCATTAACTGGGTGCGGTTGGTAGTGTCAACATACTTTACATCAATGTAATTGAGTATGTCCAAAATTTTATCGTAGCTGCCTTGGGCAATGGTTTGTTTACCGTTGGTAATCGTATTAACCACAAAACCCAGCATTACGCCAAAGGCCAAAATGATGGCATATATAAAAGGAGTGTAAGGATTGGAAGAAATTTGTTTGCGGAAAGAGTTAGGCGGAAGTTGTTCGTCAGGTTGGTTCATTATTCAATTTGAGGCGGCAAAAATATAATTTATGAGTTCTTGAGATGGAGTGTTAAGATGATTTAGCGGAAAAAGTGCGAAAACACTAACAAACAACAGCTTTTGATTGAAAATCAGGAAGCTTGTTCATTTGACAGGTCATCGGTCAGGCTTAACCGATGGTCTGTCAAGCTTAACCGGTCATCTGTCAGGCTTAACCAATGGTTGGTCAAGCTTAACCGGTCATCTGTCAGGCTTAACCGATGGTCTGTCAAGCTTAACCAGTCATTGGTCAGACTTCACCAATGGTTGGTGAAAGCTAAAGCATCATGTGTTAATCGTCTTCCCCCATATCGTAATTCAACACACCGCCCCACAAACTCATTTGATTGCTGATGAATGCTTCGCGTTTTAAAACGTAAGATGTGGGAGAGCCGGCATTAAACTTAATAGGGTTGGGCAGGCAGGCGGCTATACGTGCGGCTTCGGCTTGCGATAAATTTTTTGCGTGTTTATGAAAATAGGTTTGCGAAGCAGCTTCCACCCCGTAAATACCATCACCCATTTCAATTACGTTGAGGTAAACTTCCATAATGCGCTGCTTGCTCCAGAAAATTTCGATGAGGGCGGTGAAGTAAACTTCCAAACCCTTGCGAATAAAATTACGCGCGGGAAACAGAAAAGCATTCTTGGCGGTTTGTTGCGAAATAGTGGAAGCTCCGCGGGTGCGGTGCTTTTTTCTTTTCTGTTGTTTCTCGTTATATTTCATCGCCTTCTCAATAGCGTTGAAATCGAAACCGTGGTGAAAAAGAAAATTCTGGTCTTCGCTGCACACCACCGCTAATTGCATTTTGTTAGAAATGTCTTTGAGGTCAACCCAGTCTTTTTTCAACTTCATATCTTTCGAATCGAACTGCTGCTCCACACAACGCTGCAACATTAAAAGGGTAAATGGCACCGGCACAAAACGAAAAAGAATAACCGTGCCTATGGTAATACCAAAGAACCATAACATGGCTTTGAAAAGAAACTGACGAATTTTTTTGAGCATGAAATTCTGTTGCGGCTAAAATAACAAAGCAGCTAAAGGAAGAAACGGTTTTACTTTTTGCGAACCAGAAAAAAATAAAAAACCATCAGCACACCCAGCACTACTATATTGAAAATATAATCGTGACTGATAGCCATGAGTGATGGATGATAAACCACTAACCAGCAAAGTGCAGCTATGCGAAAGATGTTTAAAAAGATGGTGATGAAAATGCCCGAAACAGATGCAAGAATTTTTTTGATGAAACCGAATGGCGCAATAATTACCAGCATAATGAAATAATACATCAGTTGAAAGCCGAGGCAGTAATTGCCAAGTGCAATGCCTTGTTTATCTTTTATGTTGAGGAGGTAGCCGCTGTTTTCGGTGGAGTAACCTAATGCGTTAAGTACTGTTTCGGCACCATCTAATACAATCCAACGAACTTCATTATTGAGGTATTCCCACTCGGTGCTTACCCGCGGAAAAAATCTTTCGCTGATTGGTTTACTTTCTACACCCAACACAAACAGAATTACTTTCCACGAAACCCAAATAACAAGAAGCTTGGCAAAAAATTTCGCCACATCTTTTTGTTTATCGGTATATGCTTTCGAATTATTTTCCATAAGGAACTAAAAGCAAGATAGAAAAATCTCTTTCTCATGAACTGTTTGAAATCATTTGCGAGCAGATGAAATCGTTTTGCCTGCCTCGAACAATTACTATTTTCGAAACGTATCTGTTAACCGAACATTAAATAACTATGAAAAAATCATTACTCTTCTTCTTCGCAGTTCTCACATGTATTTTTGCGCATTCGCAAAACCTAACTCAACAATGGGCAACTTCTTTTGCCGGCACAGGCGATAACTCTGATAAACTAAACGCAGTAATTACCGATGGCGCAGGAAACTTCTATGCAGGCGGTTATATGATGAATGCAGGAAACGGAAAAGATTTTTTGCTGATTAAATACAATGCATCAGGCGATACCGTTTGGACAAGAACTTACGATGGCACAGGTAATGGCAACGATGAAATCAGTTCGCTTTGTTTCGATAACAGCGGTCATATAGTAGTAGGCGGAACTACCAAAACACTGAATGGTAAAGACCTGACTTTAGCGGAGTATAATGCGAATGGCGATTCATTGTGGTTACAATCTTTTGATTACACCGCTCACCTAGATGACTATGGTGTAGCTGTGGTTGCCGATGCTTCGGGCAATGTGTTCATTGCCGGATACGGATACAATACCAATTTGAATAACGATTACATCGTGGTAAAATATTCTTCGGCAGGCGCGCAACAAGCCACTGCTTTTTTCAATGGTGCAAATAGTTTAGACGATGTGTTGGCCGATATGGCAATTGATGCTTCGGGAAATGTGGTGGTTACGGGCAAATCGAAAACTACTTCTAATAAAGATGATTACGCTACCATTAAATACAATTCTTCGATGGTAGCGCAATGGACAATAACACTCGACCAGGCAGGAAAGACCGATCGTGCTACAGGAGTTTATATTGATGGGGCAGGCGATGTATATGTAACGGGTCGTTCGAATAATGGAAGTGATGATGATTATTTGACCATGAAATATCTTGCAGCGAATGGCGCAAACGGATGGAGCACTTACAAAATTTTTGATTCGAATGGCGATGACCAGGCAGCAGATATTGCAGGCAATGCCAATGAAGTTGTGGTAACAGGAACCAAGAACAACGGCTTTCAAACCGATATTCAAACTGTGGCTTATGCTCCTTCAAACGGTGCGCAGCTTTGGTCAACGGCTTATGCCAATGCTAATGGAAAGAATGAAAATGCAAATCATATTACCGTAAATGCAAGCGATGTAACCATTGTAACAGGAACTGTAAACGTTTCAGCTTCGGTTACTACAAACAACGACATACTTGTTTTGAAATACAACGGACTTGGTGCTGAACAATTTGTAAAAATCATTGGCGGCAATTCAAATGTTGATGACAATGGTTCAACAAGTTTGTTGGATGCTTCGGGAAATGTTTACACCGTTGGAGCGTTGGTAAATTCATCTACCATGAAAGATGCGGCATTGGTTGAACACGATAATACAGGCATATTGCAGTTCAACAAAACTTATAACGGCAGTGGAGAGTTTACTGAGAAAGGAGTTGCTCTTTGCATGAGCAGTGGTGTGCTTTACAGCACGGGCTATACTTATGTATATGGCGAAGACCGAAATTTTTGCACCATTAAATATGATGCAGCAGGAAATAAAGTTTGGACAAAAACTTTAAACGGTCCTAACAGCGATACCGATGAACCTATAGGCATTGCGCCCGATGGCTCAGGAAATATTTATGTGGTTGGCAGAAGTAAAAACGCAGCTAACAACTACGACATCTTCATCATTAAATACAATCCTGCAGGTGATACTATATGGACAAGAAATTATGATGCAGGACTTACTTCCGATGAAACCGCGAGCGATTTAGCCGTTGATGCTTCGGGAAATATTTATGTAACAGGAGTTGCCGATAACGATGCTACGCTCTTAACCAACAACGATTTTATAACCCTGAAGTATAGCGCAGCAGGCGCGCTGCAATGGGTAAAAGTTTTTAACGGTACTTCTAATGCCGATGATAAAGCCGCTTCCATTGCCCTTGATAACGCAGGCAATGCATTTGTTGCGGGCAAAACATGGAACGGAACCGACTATGATATTCAGGCAATGAAATATGCTTCGGCTAATGGTGCTGCTACTTCATTTGCAACCTATGTTTCAAATCTTGGTGATGATGTGCCGGTGAAAATTAAAGTAGATAACAACAGCAATGTAATTGTTGCGGCCAAAAGCGACCGCGATGGAACAAGCGCTACGAACATTGATATCCTGAGCATTCAATACAACAGCGCGGGCACACAACAGTGGTTGCAATTGTATAACGGTTCAGGTAATGGCGATGATGACGTAAACAACATAACTGTTGATGCTTCGGGAAATATTTATCTGGCTGGCTCGGTAGATGTGGATGCTACTTCTGCGGTGAATGAAGATTTTGTAACCATTAAATACAGCACCACCGGAAACAAAGACTGGGATAAAACATTTAACGGCACTGCAAATTCATTTGATGCCGCTTACGATGTAAGTGTAGATGCCACAGGTGTGGTTTATGTAACGGGGCAAACCGATAACGGAACTTTGAGTGACAGAAACTTAGATGGAACCACAGTTGAATATTCAGCGGCAGGTGTGGAGCTCAGTCATATTTCATTCAACGGCTTCTTAACTTCAAGCGATGGAAACAACGCAGTGCTTACCGATAACGGAAGTGTGTATGTTACCGGTTGGGGAACTTTCGATGTGCCGAATCAAAAAGATTTTCTAACGATTAAATACAATCTCGTTTCGGGTATAAATGATTTACAAAGCGAAATGAACGTGAGCGTTTATCCAAATCCATCGCGAGATGTGTTTACGGTTCATAGTTCACAGTTTACAGAAAATACAAAGAGCGAATTGAAAGTGTTTAATGTTTTAGGTGAAGAAATATTTTCGGCTTTTCCCACAACTGAAAACTTTACACTTCAAACTTCAAACTTCTCAACGGGTGTTTATTTTCTGCGCGTAGTAAACGGCAATCATATTTTTGAATCGAAACTTATTGTTCAATAACAAAACTGATTTATGCAAAACGGAATTAAGATTTCAATTCTACTCACGGCTTTGTTTTTTGTGGTGCTCAGTTCGTGCAAAAAAGAATCGGGCGATGGAGGACAAGCAACTATACACGGCAAAGTTTATGCTTACAAAACTACGGGCACCGACTCAGGTTATAAATCGGGCGTGAACGTTTATCTGTCGTATGGCAGTAATACCTGGGAAGACCAGAATGCTAATTCATCTTACACGGGCGAATACGCTTTCCCTTATCTGCACACGGGCGATTATACGGTTTGGGTGTTGAGTAAATGCGATACCTGCCCGCTCAAGCAAACTTATGATGTGGTGCATGTAACTATTGACAAGCCGAAGGAAACTGTCGAAGTGCGCGACCTGATAAACTACTATTGAAATGCAGTTTAATTATCAGGCAGAAGAAAAAGAGATTGAAGACGTGCTGAGCACTTTTTCGCCAATCACTTTAAAAGGATTAGACGAAGTGCGTATGCTCAACCGCATCGACACCAAGTATGTTTTTCACATCGAGCAGTTTGCCGATATTTTAGAAGAGATAAAAGAAGATTACTACGCTTTGGAAATTGATGGCGGAAGAATGTTTCGTTATGAGTCTTTGTATTTCGATACCGATGATTACCAGCTTTACAAATTCCATCACAACGGAAAACTGAATCGTTTGAAAGTTCGCTATCGCAGATATTCCGATTCGGGTTTGGTTTACTTCGAAGTTAAATACAAAGTAAAAGGCAATCGCACCGATAAGAAACGACTGAAGCAGGAAGATTTGAAAATGACATTGACCGATGAAGAATTGAAATTGGTAACACATCATCAGTTAGACGAAACGCAACTGAAAAAAAAGATGTGGATTTATTTTAACCGCATTACACTGGCAAGCAAAAAAATGAACGAGCGTTTAACGCTCGACCTGCACGTAACCTTCGACAACTTCAAAAACAAAAAAGAATTTCCGGAACTCGTTATTGCCGAAGTAAAAACAGAAAAGAGTGCAACCGGAAGTAACATTATAAGAAGCTTCAACAAACGAAATTTTGAAGAAGTGGGCTTTAGTAAATATTCCACCGCAGTAGCCATGATGGAAGATATTAAGAACAACGCCTTTAAACCCAATTTTATCAAAATCGAAAAAATAATTAAGAATGGAAACAACCGACACAGTAGCTGAAGTAGTAGCATCAGGAATTTTTGCCAGCGGCAATCTTGCCGATTTTTTATTGCGTTACGGGCTCAACCTCTTTATGATTGTAGTGCTCGTGCGCTTCATCTATTACCCGCGCCACAAAAACAAAGACTTCCTCTTCACCTTCTTTCTCTTCAACACCGTTAACTTTCTCATCTGCTTTTTGCTGAGCAGTTTGAAACTGAAACTCGGTTTTGCTTTTGGGCTCTTTGCCATCTTTTCCATTCTGCGTTACCGCACAGTCAGTGTGCCTATTCGCGAAATGGGTTACTTCTTCATCTGCGTTACCATCGGTATCATCAACGCCCTTGCCGACATCAACACCAGCTTGAACGACTTCGTAGCCATCTTGCCGGTGAAAGGATTCTTCAGTGCCATCTACAATATGGAACACAGTCTCTTTGTTCTACTCATTGCCGATGCCATGATTCTCGGAATGATAATCGTGCTTGACCGTCAGCTTTCGCTCGAACACGAAAACTGGAAAGAGATTGTTTACGAGCGTATTGATTTAATTAAACCCGACACGCGCGAACAAATGATTGACGATTTAAAAAACAGAACAGGCTTGCCAATTCACCGCGTGGAAATTATGAAGATTGATTTCCTGCGCGACATTGCCCGTATACGCGCCTTCTATCTTTCTGCCGAAAATGAAACAAGTTCTCTCGGAACCGGAGCGGATGATGATTGAAAAGGAGTTGGAAGACGGAAGTCCAAAGTAAATACCAAATGCTAAAATGAACTTGTCGCGAATTATTTTTCTGCTTATTTTTTTCTTCACGCAGTTTACACTGCGTGCGCAGGACAATGCCGACCTGGGCTATAACAACTATCACAGTACCTTTCAGCTTTGGCCGAGTGTAAAAATCAGTAAAGATTTTAAACACGGTGTTTCGGCAAATGCGCAATATGTAATGCGTGCCGATGTTATCAATCCGAGTATAGAAGGGCATTACTTCTACTTCAGCGTAAAGTATAAAGCCTTCAAATTTCTTCAGCCCGATTTTCAGTTTCGCGGAGTAAACACACCGCAAAAAAACCTTTATCGTTTCGAGTTTGGCGTTAAGGCGCGTTACAAATACAAAGACTGGACCTTTGGCTACCGCACGGCTTACTTTCACGAAAACGAATACTTTGCCCGCAGTTACGAGCACGGTCATTTCCCTACCAACTACTGGCGAAACCGCTTAGAGGTTCGTTGGGATTTTAAAAAGAACTGGGGCGCTTATATAACTGCCGAAGCTTACACTTTGTTTGAATACCGCGGCATAAACGTGCGCAGAGTAGCTTTCATTGGCGGCATTGAATACGCTTTCAAAAAAATGCACAGCATCAATGTCTATTACATGGCTCAGCCCGATTTCAGCTCCAAGTATCCCGATGTGGTTCATGCGCTTGCGCTGGTTTACTGCTGGGATATTCCCGATAGTTTTAAGAAGAAGAAAAAGAAAAAATAATTCTGCCTCAAAACACAACTATCCTCCAAACTGCTCCTGCAAACTTTTTTGTATGGTTCTGCCGCCACTGATTTCTTCGAGCCAGTAGGTGTAGCGGATTCGTGCAAATGCTTTGCGATGATATTTTTTGTTATCGGTATAGTATTGGGTTAATACTTCCAAAACTTTTTTGGCTTCCTGTTTATAATTGATTAGCGATGCTTTACTGAAAAATTTGAGCAAGGTTTGATAGGTAACAGATTGAATTTTATTTTTCAAAAACTCCTTTTTGGTTTTAGATGCCATGTTTTTGAGCAAATCAAAATTGCCGAGCATAAACTGCGTCATAAGTTCTAGCATTTTTAAGTCGGCATAATCAGCGCTTAAACTTTTGAGTGCCGTTTTTTGATGAATTTGCTGAATGCCGACCCATGTATCGCGATACTGTTTATTCAAAAAGAGGGCAATCAGCTTATCAAAATAAAATACACGCAGTCGTACTGCATCATGCGTAAAGTTTGAGGCTTCTTCCATTAGAGTCTCATTTTTTTGTATGAAAACTAATGCTTCTTTAAATTTCCCTAAATGCACAAGCGCTGTTATTTTATAAGTAATGCATAACACGAATAATTTCTGTTGTTGATGCTTGTCGTAACGTGGTTGTGCAATTATTTTTTCGTATTCGGTAAGTAGTTCATTAAATCTGCTGTAATCGGCAAGTGCATTTAGATAGTTATTGATTGCCATAGTGTCGTTATACGAAGAATCAACTTGTTTAAAAGCAGAGGCAGCAGAGGCATATTCATTTGCCGCGTTATACAACTCCTGCTCGTTCGCCTCTGCTTTGTAAAATCCAACAAGCGTTTCTAATTTGATTAAATTGCTTTTATGGCTTTGAGTCGTTGTGTTTTTTAGTTGGTCTGTTTGTGTGGAATAAGACTTTGCGTTGAATACATCAATTCCTTTGTAGATACTCAAAGCTTTAAGCGAACGTATTTCCCACTGCAACAAATCGGATTCTACTATTTCTAGTTGTTCCATTTCTTTCAAATATTCTACGGCAATCTCGCTATAGGATGTAGGTGCTTTAATTGTTTTTAGAAACAGGTTGTTTTTCAACCGCAGTAAATACCTACTTACTTCAAATACTTCTATTTTTTCGGCCTGCTTACTTGCCTTATCTAAAATTTTAAGGGCTTCATCCTGCATCCCTTTCATGAGCAGCACATGCACTTTTTGAATTTGCGAAAGCAAATCAATATGCGGATGCTGTTGGCGGTAATACAGTAGCAAACTATCGGTAATCATTTCTTTGAGATACACTTTCATAACCACATAGCTTTTGAATTTCTTTTTCAAAGTGGTTTCTTCAAAAGCAGTTTGCTTGCTAATGGCATCAAACAATTGCAAATACTTACTGCCCTCCGTTGAATGGCGGCTCGCAAATTTTTTAAAATATCCTTTCTCCTCGGGTGAAAGCGAGTGAACGAGCGTGAACAGTTCAGTAGTTCCTTGTTTGCGTGGCATAAGCAACAGAAAATTTAAGCATGAAGATTGAAACGAAAGTAGAAATACGAAAGCAGGAAATAGCCCGATTATTAATTATTGGAAAATTTCGACCAAAAATTTATGGCAACTGCCTTTACGTTCGCGCTCAGCTTTTATGACCACTTAAAAAATGAACGCAGTGCTAAAAAATATTTCTCCGTCCACTCGCCAGGGAACACGGTCTACCAGTAGACTAAGTCAGTCTACCGATAGACGGAGAAGGACTACTCGTCAAAATTCGTTTTCTACTGATAGACTTTGTTTTTATACGGCTATTCTAAGTAAGTCTATCAATCAGCTAATTCATTCTACAACAAGACTAACACAGTCAACTAAAATTATAATCCGGTCCATTGGTAGTCTTACATTTTGTATTGATAGACTAATTCAGTCCAGCGGCTTTTCACCTCTTGTTTTTAATTAAAATCAAATTTTATCACAAAAACCAATCAATTATGGCAAGCTTTATAGCAACAACTGACGATGGATTTATTGTTCAACTGAGCACTTTCTGCGGCAAACTTGGCACATATGGCACCCTAGTGGGTGTTTCGGCAGCAGAAATTACATCCATTAATAACGACCTCAGTTTAATGGCATGGGCGGTAACTTCTCAAAACCAGGTTCAAAGTTTTGCGCAAAACTTTACCAATTTCAAAGACTTGTTGCGCTACGGCCACGGCACCGATGTGCTGAGCCAGGTTCCTACTGTGCCGGTGCTGGATGTGGCGCCAGCTCTGGTAGATGCCAATGTGCAAAAACGTTTTTCTGATTTAGTAAAACGCATTAAGGGCAGCCCTAAATACACTAAAACCATTGGTGAAGATTTAGGCATTGAAGTAGCCCATACTCCTTTCGACCCGCAATTGGGCAAACCTGTTTTCAGAACAACTTTCAGCAGTGGAGGTCATCCGCATTTAATCTGGAAGAAAGGAAAATTTCAGGGCGTTGAAATTTGGGTAAACCGAAATGATACCAAGGGTTGGCTGAAACTAGACCGCGATTTTCATCCTGATTATACCGATAAATCACCTTTGCCTGCGGTAGGTGTAAGTGCTATATGGAACTACAAAATGATTTACATTTTTCAGGATGAAGTGGTGGGTGAGTGGAGTGCCGAACAAAGTGTAACAGTGTATGGCAATGTGTAAATCAATTTCAAAGAGGCGGTTTAAAAAACCGCCTCTCCTTTTTTATATAGAGAAAAGTATTTTTAAAACCATAAAACAAACAAGAAGATGAAAAGAATCACAGGTATTGCACTTTTACTTTTTCCAATTGCCATTTTTGCGCAATGCGGTATTTACAAAACATTGCAGGATTTTAAAAACAATAAACTTTCGCAAACTTGTGAAAGTATTATGGTTGAAAAACTCGGCAGCAAGTTCATTATCATTTTGCACAATGGCGATAAAAAAGAAAAAATTGAACTCAAAGGTTCGGGCATTTGGGGTTACAAAAAAGAAATGACCGACTACCGTATTATTGACGATGTGCCTCATGCCATAGCTACCAAAGGCGAAATTTGGATGTATAGCGGAGCGGGCGATAAAATTGGTTTAGCGAAAGATTTCAATAACGATACCACCTATTATAAAGAATCAAACGCATTGCCATTTGCCAGTAAAGGATTAGAAGGTGCATTGGTAGAAGTAGG
>CANJRM010000010.1 GCA_947476645.1 Bacteroidota bacterium | reverse complement strand
GGTTTGTTGACGGACAAATATTTTGACGGGAGCAACCAAACCGAAAAAACAAGAATGGATTTAATGGTGTGGCTAAAAGAACGCGCACTTGGCGATGTAGAAAAAGTTGAGAAGGTGAAAAAACTTTATGCGCTTGCAAAGGAATTAGGTATGCCACTGACTCATCTCGCTTTGTGCTGGTGCTTGAAAAACAAAAATGTTTCTACCGTTATTCTCGGTGCCTCAAAACTTTCGCAACTCGAGGAAAATTTAAAAGCACCGGATTCATTACCGAAACTGACTGATGATGTGATGTTAAAGATTGAAGAGATACTGCAAAACAAACCGCAGATAGTAGTGTATTGATTTCTTTCAGTTACTCGAAGAATCTCCACTTAATTCCGAATTGAAAAGAAATATCTGCTGCGGGATAGCCGTAAAGTGAGTAATATCCTTTTGGCCCGAATGATGAGCTGATGTTTGACACTTTCAAAAACACCCGCACCGTTTTTATTTTCAGATTGAGGAAGAAATCAAGAATTGGAAATGATTTATTCGTAGTCGTTACCGGATAAAATGCTCCTAACATGGGTTCGTAGTATGGCGCATTGTTTTTATAACGATAGCGCAAATCAAAACCTACCGCCAGCCACAACATTTTTTTGAAAACACGATTCTCATAATAAATACTGTGCTTAGTTACGAGCATAGGATATGTTTGGCGAATGAGTCCATCGTTAGCAGTTGAAGTAAACCAGATATCGTTATCTAAATGCAAACCGTAAAATGAATTTCGGTTTCCTGCATGAATCACAAAAGCATTTTCAATACCTGTGGTAAGATATGGCGAAGCAAAACCGGGATAAACCGGTAAATGGTCAACGATATAGTAGTTGAAATCGGCTGTTAATCCATAGCGCACATTCTGATATTTAAAACCCGCAGCCATTGTTTTTGTTTTCGGTAAATCGAAAGCCCAGTTCACCGGATGCGAAGCGTAACGCTCATACATGTAAGGCGCTTCTTTCAACTGATAAGTAAAATTGCCCGACACCATTCCTACTTTACCGATTTCGTAGCCAACAACTGCATCTGCAATCAAATCGTTTTGATTCCAACCAAATGGAAAATATTTTGCAGAACCTTTGTAAAATAATTTTGAGGCACTTGCTCCATTGCTTCTGATATTTCCGCCTACATAAAAGTTAGTTGTGTTGCTTTTCAATTCGTTTTGCGAAAGCATGAAATACTCGAAACCCACTTCGGCACTAATCACAAAATTCTTTTCACTGTAAGTAGAATCGGAAGTGAGTTTACGCGCAAAGTAATCAAGCATCAAGGCGTTGCCTACTTTCAAATAGTTCAAATCGTTGGCAACAGAATCGGGAATGGTATAAAACGAACCATAGTAATTCTGATTTTCATCGGGCTGCAAATCATGAAACTTGTTTTTGTTTCTCTCAATATTCAGTTGATGCGAAATGCGAAAGATGGGCATCAATACTTTATTGGAAGTAGAATCATTGAGACGCACTGAATATTTTTTACCCAAGTTGTAAGAACTCTTTAAATAAAAATCTACCTGTGTGTATTTGTTTTCAGCGGCTGTTAGATTTACCGGCACCAATGTTTTTTGAAAGAAAGATGAATCAAAAACATTGGCTTGCACACCGCCATTCTCCTGCGGCTTAAACGAATTGAAAATTAAATCTGCCTGTATATTCCATCGTTTGTTTCGCGAATTAAAAATACCGTAGAGATTAAATCCGTTATCGTTGGTTCGTTCGTTGGTATAAATTCCTTTTGAAAAAATTCTTCTGAACTCAACACCGTAAAAAATTATTCCCTTGTGTTGATTGGCAAAATTCCCCTGAAACACTTGTTCGTTTTTTAAACCAATAACCATACTCAACTCAGCATACGGACGAATTACCTGATAGTATTTCACCGAATCTTTATGATAGCGATACACATCAAATTGATTATACCCTAAATTAAAACCTGTAGAGCGATTGATATCAAACACCAATGGATAGGCGGCAGTTCCGCTATTGCCAAGGTTCGCGTATTCGCGTCCGCTGCTTCGTTGCACTACATTGAAGTCTTCAATATGAAAAATAGAAGAGTCAATAATGAAATGTTTGCCAGGGTCGGCATTCATATACCAAGTATCGTTTTTCGTAGAAGGAACTAGCTCCCCTTTTTTGCCGAGTAGTGGTTGAATGGAATCTATAGGAGAGGCAATAGACGATAGACTATAGATTATAGACAATAGAGAAAAAAGAAAAAATTTAAGATGCGCTTCATGTCTCATGTCTATCTAACTTCTCAAATATGTTTCAAAAGTTCAACGATAATCTTCGTCATCTTCGGTTCTGCTTCGGCTGCTTTTTGCAAAACAAAATCGTGTGTCACCTTATCGGCTTTATCAAAAGGAAAACCTATATCGCTGATGACAGAAATGGCAAACACTTCCATTCCTCCGTGGCGCGCCACTACCACTTCGGGTGTGGTGCTCATGCCCACCGCATCACCACCAATAATATTGAACATCTTATATTCAGAGGGAGTTTCAAAAGTTGGTCCCTGCACGCCCACATATACACCTGTGTGACACAGAATGTCATTTGCCTTTGCAATCTCCAAAGCCTTCTTTACGTAAGTTGGATTGTACGCATTATTCATATTCGGGAAACGCGGACCTAACTCTTCATAATTTTTTCCGCGCAACGGATGTTCCGGTTGCAGATAGATGTGGTCGGTAATAATCATCAGGTCGCCCACTTCAAAATTCGGATTCATTCCGCCCGATGCGTTGGAAACTAAAAGCGTCTCCACTCCTATTGCTTTCATTACACGAACAGGAAAGGTTACTTCCTTAATACTATAACCTTCATAAAAATGAAATCTACCACTCATGGCTACTACATTCTTTCCGCCCAGCTCACCAAAAATTAAACTGCCTCCGTGTCCCTTAACCGTTGATACAGGAAAATTTGGAATCTCAGTGTAAGGTATTTTATGATGAACAGAAATTTCATTCGTCAAGTTTCCTAAACCAGAGCCGAGGATGATTCCATGTTTATATGTTCTGTCAATCTTCTTCTTCAGAAATTCATTGGTCTCTTTTATTTTCTCTAACAGGTTTTCCATGCAGGGGTTGTTCTATTTATCTAAGTGCGCAAATTAAAAAAGAAGAATGGTATTGTTTGAAGAGTAAAATTATTCACGAGGGCTAAAGCCCCTTTTCGTTCAAGCATTTTTAACGTCATGCTAAAGCATGAGGTTACTGCAAAAAAAAAATTGTCCTGACCGAAGCCAGGACAATTTTTTCAATTGCAGATAAAAAAGAAATTAAGACAAATGTTTGTTGATGTGTTTAGCCATCTCGAACATGCTTACAGTTCCTTTTCCACCAAATACGGCTTTAAGAGCTCCGTCAGCGTTGATGTTGCGTCTGTTCTTAGCATCTTGAAGTTTGTTCTTCTTGATGTATTCCCAGATTTTCTTAGTCACTTCTGTACGAGGAAGTGCCTTAGCGCCTACTACTGCTGCAAGTGCTGAACTTGGAGTCATAGGTTTCATAAACGCTGCGTTTGGTTTACGCTTAACTTTCGGAGCGGCTTTCTTCGCTACCTTTTTTGGTGCTGCTTTTTTAGCAGGCTTTTTTGCTTTCGCTTTTTTAGTTGCCATATAATTGGTTTTAGTGAGCGAAAAGTAAGAACGAAAACCATTCAGCAAAAAAAATCATACAATATGTTATGCACACTCTGTGGAGTTCGTGACTCTATTTCTCCTCTGAAAAACGGATTATACGAACCTCGCTTCATCACTATCACCAAATTCTTTCGCTTCTTATTTTGCTTTTGCTGATTATATTCGCGTAACAATTCAACGATGCAACCGCGCGTTATACTCGACAGCAAAAAATTAAATCTCACAATTACCCGTCTCTGTCATCAATTAATTGAACAGCATAAAGATTTTTCTCAGTCGGCTATTATAGGTGTGCAACCACGCGGAGTTTTCTTAGCCAATCGCATTCATCAGAAACTTACCGAGATACTTAAGAAGAAAAATATTGAGTATGGAAAACTCGATATCACTTTCTACCGCGATGATTTTAGATTGAAGAGCAAACCAATGATTGCTGATGAAACCAATATTGAGTTTTCGCTCGAAGGCAAGAACATTATACTGATTGACGATGTGCTTTATACCGGCAGAACCATTCGCGCGGCATTAGATGCGCTGCTTGATTATGGCAGACCTGCTGATGTTGAATTGTTAGTTCTCATCGACAGAAGATTACATCGCCATCTTCCAATACAAGCAAAGTATGTAGGTAAAGTGATAGACTCTATTACAGCCGAAAAAGTAAAAGTAGAATGGAAAGAAGAAGATGGTGCTGATAAAATTTGGATTATAGAAGATGACAAACATTAGACAATAGACAAAACAAATACATGAGCGCACTAAGTCAGAAACACCTTATCTCTCTCAAAAGTCTTCAGAAATCTGACATTGATTTAATTTTTCAAACGGCCGATAATTTTAAAGAGATACTTCAACGACCAATAAAGAAAGTTCCCAGCCTTCGCGACATTACTATTGCCAATTTATTTTTTGAAGACAGCACCCGCACAAGAATTTCATTTGAACTGGCAGAGAAAAGACTGAGTGCTGATACCATTAACTTTTCTGCTTCTGGTTCTTCGGTAAAAAAAGGAGAAACACTTTTAGATACCGTAAGAAATATTCTTGCCATGAAGGTGGATATGATTGTAATGCGCCATTCCAGTTCGGGTGCCGCAGAATTTCTTTCGCAACATATTTCAGCCAATATTATTAATGCGGGCGATGGCACACATGAACACCCCACCCAAGGATTGCTCGATGGTTACTCTGTTCGTGAAAAGTTTGGCGAACTGAAAGGACTGAACTATTTGATTATTGGTGACATTAAACATTCGCGTGTAGCAGGTTCCGATATTCCGCTGATGTTGAAGATGGGTGCTAAAGTGAAAGTGACAGGACCGCCAACGCTTATTCCAAAGCATATTGAAGAGTTGGGAGTGACTTATGAACCCAATTTAAAGAAGGCACTGGAATGGTGCGATGTGGCGAATGTGCTGCGTATTCAACTAGAGCGCATGGATATAAAATTTGTTCCCTCGCTGCGAGAGTATGCTCTCTTTTATGGAGTGAACAAATCGTTGCTCGATTCTATTAAGAAAGATATTACCATCATGCACCCGGGGCCTATTAACCGCGGTGTGGAATTAAACAGCGATGTGGCAGATTCTAAGCAATCGCTCATTTTGCATCAGGTAGAAAACGGTGTGGCTATACGAATGGCTGCGCTGTATTTGCTGGCAGGAAGAACACAGTAAATTTTATTGAGTCTACTTCTCCAACGCTTTCATTTCATCACCACTCATGCGGTTACCTTCTTTAAAGCCAATGATGAAAGCGGCTTTGTAACCGTGGTCGAGTGCCACAGCTAAAAGTTTTTTGGCTTCGCTATAAGTTTTTGAGTGACCGCCATAGTAACGCGTAAAAC
The DNA here is from genome assembly GCA_947476645.1 of Bacteroidota bacterium. GTDB lineage: Bacteria > Bacteroidota > Bacteroidia > Chitinophagales > LD1 > Bog-950. The sequence goes on along the minus strand of CANJRM010000010.1, from coordinate 52,480 downwards.
CGTTGGGTAATTCTTCCGCTGTAAGCACTTCAAAAAGTTTTGAAACCTTATCATACTCTTTCAATTCGCCTTTCAAGGCAAACAATTGAATTTTGAAAACTGTTCCACCTTCGGTTTTATGCGCAGCCACTAAAGGCGATTTGTTTGATTCTGTTTTTACTTCCGGCTCTTTTACCGTTTTAGTTTCTGTTGTTTTTGTTTCAACAGCTTTTGTTTCCGTTACCTTGGTTGAACTTGCTTTTGTTTCAGCAGTTGTAGTTTCTGTTTTGGTGTTAGTAGCCTTCTGCTTGTTGAGCGTGCGCATACTCATAGTATCGAAAGGGTCGAGATTGCTTGCCGTTACATAAATGGGTTGCACACCATCGGCACCTTTTGCCTGCGCATTAGCAGGTCTTCCTTTTCCTCCACCGCTTGAGTTTTCAATTGGCTTGCGAATATTTTTTCCGCTTTTAATGACTACTGAATTTTGTTCGGTTCTGTCAGCATTATTTGCTGTAGTTGTTTTTGCAGTAGTAGTTGCTGGTGCAGTACTTGTTTGCGTTTTAGTTTCTGCTTTCGCAGGTTCTGTTTTAACGGGTTCTGTTTTTACTTCTTCTTTTTTAGCAGGCTCTGTTTTCGTTTCAGCTTTTGTTTCAGTTTCTACACTCGTTGCTACAGATAATCCTGAGCCACCTTCCATTTCGCCTTTGTAATCTTTAAACGCATTGAACAAACCTGTAGCAATCTGGTCTTGACCTTTCACGCTGTTCAAGTATTTTTCTTCTTCGGGGTTTGAGATAAAACCAATTTCTGCCAGCAAACTCGGCATGGTGGTTTTGTAAAGCACATAGAAGCCCGCCTGTTTCACTCCTAAACTTTTGCGTTTAGAATAATTCTCTAGCTGGTTTTCAATTTTACTGGCAAAGTCAATGCTTTGGTCTAAGAAAGCATTTTGTTTCATGCTCATGATAATATGCCCTTCGGGTGAGTTAGGGTCAAACTCGTAATTTTTGTCGCGGTTTTCCTCCATTAAAATTACCGAGTTCTCGCGCTTAGCCACATCTAAGTTGGCTTCGGTTCGGTGCAAACCCAAAACATACGAACTGGTTCCGTAGGCTTCGCCATTGGGCGAAGAGTTACAATGCACCGCAATAAATAAATCAGCTTTTGCTTTGTTGGCTATATCGGCACGCTCGTGCAATTCTAAAAACACATCGGTTTTACGTGTGTAAATCACATTGATATCGGGAAAGTTTTTTTGAATGTAGTCGCCCAGCTTTAACGCCACCACCAGCGCAACATCTTTTTCGTTTGTTTTAGATGGACCCGATGCACCGGGGTCTTTTCCACCGTGTCCCGCATCAATTACGACTGTTTTAATCGTAAAGTTGTTGTTAGCATTTACAAAACTAAAAGCAAAAAACGCAGTAATAAACAATATGTGTTGAAGTCTCACGTTGTGGATTTTTTAATTTTGATGCAATGTTGTGTCAATTTCCATAAGTAAAAACCGCGACAGCATTGATTTAACCCCCATTACTCAATTGAACATTTCCTTTCAAATATACTTTTGCAACAGGCACCGTCTGCACAGTCGTGTGTTGTTTTTAGCCACAATACTACTAGTACTGTCTACTATACTGCATGCAAAAAGTTCTTTCCTTCCTTCATCTTGTTCAGCAGTTGGTTTTACTGCCGATAGTTTACAAGCGAGCCAAATGAGCACAGATTCCGGTGTGCCGGGCGTTCACCTGAGTTATGATTCTATGGTGCTTAACGGAGCCGACAGCCTAGTTGTTACAGACACTATTAATAATAACGACACGCTTGATATGGCTAACCAAAGCGATGTGCAGGATATTATCACTTACAAAGCCACCGATTCTATTGTGTATGACCTCGGCACAAAAAAAATGTATTTGTATAACGAAGGCGATTTGAAGTATCAGAAAATTGCGTTGAAAGCAAACCGCGTTGATTTTGATTGGAACAGCATGAACCTTACTGCACGTGGCACTAACGATAGCACAAACAATCATCAGGAAGGAACTCCCATTTTTTCGGAAGATGGGAAAGAGTATCGAGCCGATTCAATGAAATATAATTTCAAAACGAAGAAGGGAATCGTGTATCATGTAATTACCAAAGAAGGCGATGCTTACATACACAGCGAAGTGGTGAAGAAAAATGAGTTTGATGAATGGTACGGACAACGTTCAAAATATACCACCTGCGATTTAGATGAGCCGCATTTTTATTTCAAAGCTAAGAAGGTGAAAATTGTTCCGGGCAAAGTAATGGTAACGGGTCCTGCGAACTTATGGGTGGGTGGTGTGCCTACTCCGCTTTATTTACCGTTCGGGATTTTTCCGGTGAAACAAGGTCAGCGTTCAGGAATTATTTTACCGCAATACGGGCAGATAGGCGCAGGCGTTTTCTTTTTGCAAAACGGTGGTTACTACTGGGCAGTGAATGATTATTTAGGTTTGAAATTCCTCGGGCAGTTTGCCACCAACGGAACGGTGGGCGCTGGATTGAATGCGCAATATGCATTGCGTTATAAATTTAGCGGCAACCTTGCTTTTAACTATGTGCGTACTCCCGCTGCCGACCCTGATTTGCCCAAAGCAAAATCTACCAACGCTTACAGTCTTTCATGGACACATACACAGGATGCCAGGTCAATTCCAAATTCAACATTTGGCGCAAGTGTGCAAATGCAAAGTGCCGATTATTATGCAGCAAGTTTTGTAACCGATTCGCGCGTGTTGAATACATCCTTCAACTCATCGGTCAATTTTTCGCACAACTTTGTAGGCAGCCCTTTTTCACTTTCAGTCAATCTTCGTCACGACCAGAATTTGCTAAGACGCGACATTAATTTCAGCTTGCCTACTATTCGTTTGTCAATGTCGCGCGTTACACCTTTTAAAAGTAAGATTCAAACAGGCGTTCCGAAGTGGTATGAAAACATAGGCATCAGTTATTCATTCGAATTTCAAAATAAGCTGAGTACGTACGATTCTATTTTATTTAAAAGCGAATCGGTTAATAGATTTTCTATGGGTGTAAATCAGCAGTTGGCTATTGATGCCCCGCTAAAAATTTTGAAATACTTAAACGTAACTCCTGCCTTCAGTTATCAGGAGCGAACTTATTTCAAAGGAATTGAGAAAAGCTGGGATGGTGACACCACTTATTCAGTGAACGCAAACGGAAGGGTTGATACCATTCGCGGACACGTAACAACCGATACCGTTTGGAAATTAAATTCAACCAGAAATTTCTCGCTTTCGCTTTCAATAAGCACCAAGGTTACGGGTATTTTCAAATTCAGAACGGGACTCATCAAAGCTATTCGCCACACATTTACACCAAGTGTTTCGTTTGCCTACAATCCCGATTTTGGAAATGATATGTGGAAGTATAACCGCTATGTGCAAAGCAATTCAGAAGGTGCGTTAACAAAATATTCGGTGTATGAACCTAACACTATTTATGGAGTGCCGGGAAGTGGGCAGGTAGCGCAGTTGAGTTGGAACCTCGCCAACAATTTCGATATGAAAGTGTTTGATAAGAAAGATACCATTACGCACGAAAAGAAAGTAGGCTTGCTCGACCAGGTTAATTTAAGTGGTGGTTATAATTTTATTGCTGATTCTATGCGTCTGCAACCGTTTAATCTAAGTGTAGTAGCAGCACGAATTTTCAACCTCATCAATTTAAATTTTGGTGCACAGTTTGACCCCTACGCAGTGGACTCGCACAACCGAAGAATAAACACCTTTGAATATTCAAAGACCCGTCAACTTCTTCGGTTTGCTACGGCAAACGTAAGTGCCACCATGTCGCTTCATTCTAAACCAAAAACAAACAACGGTACTAACGATGCAGCACCAAAATATTTTGGCGATTATGTCTCTTACAACCCTAACCAGGTTTACAATTTCGATATTCCGTGGAATTTATCGTTGGGTTATAACTTCAATATTTCAAAAGGAACGTATAACAACCCCGATACAATTCTCACCACACAATCTGTGCGTGCTTCGGCCGATTTTAATTTAACGCCTCACTGGAAAATTGCGTTGAGTACAGGTTTCGATATTTCGCGTAAGCAAATGACCTTGACCAATCTTTCTGTTATTCGTGATTTACATTGCTGGGAACTTACCTTTACCTGGACACCACCGCTCAACAGTTACGCTCGTCAACAATTCTTAATTATCCTTCAACCAAAATCAAATACGCTTAAGGATTTGAAAATTCAGAAGAAGAATTCGTTGAAAGATTTGTAAGAGACTCTTGTTTCATGGGCAGATGTCATCCTGAGCTTGACATTTTGCGAACTAAAGTTTTCGTTTTTTCCTCTTTCAAAATTATTCTTCATCTTGTTCGTCATAAATTAATGATAACAGTATCTGTGCCCTGCCCCTGTAGCGACAAAGCCGAATGCGAAAGCATAAAAAATTACCAATTCACCATTCATCATACTGCCAATGAAGTTGATGTAACACAATGGAATCATCATGTTCCGGAGCGCAATGTTTTAATGCAGCACGAAAGCCTCCAACTGCTCGAACAACTCCATAAGGACAAAATGCAGTTCAAATATGTACTCGTTAAAAAGGATGATACCATTATCGGAGTCATCTATTTTCAGGTGGTTATGTTTCATGCCAACCGACTCATCAATTATTTTCCCGATAAAGCTTCGCCTGCTTTTATTATGAAGCCACTGAAAGCCGTTACCGAAAAAGTATTGAACGCTATTAATCTTAAGTTGCTCGTAAGCGGCAATGTTTTTATGACCGGTGAAAACGGATTTTATTTTTCGCACGAAACCGATAAAGCCGTTCATGCGAAATTAGTTCGACAAGCAGCTGCTCAAATTCAAAAGCAGAAAAAAAATATTCAGGCGGTTTTAATTTCAGATTTGTACGAACCTAAAACGGCTTTCGATTCTCAGTTTTTGCAAAACAACTATCATCAAATTACTGTAGAGAGCGACATGAGTATTCAGTTAAATCCTGAATGGCAAAGTTTTGACGATTACATGAACGCTCTCTCTTCGAAATACCGTGTGCGCGCGAAAAAAGTTTTATCACTTTGTAAAGATGCGGGTGTCACCATGAAAAATTTAGATGCCGCAGAAATCGAAGAACACACGCCACGTATTTTTGAACTATACAACCATGTAATGCGCGGTGCCGATTTTAAGTTAAGCGAACTCAACAAAGAGTTTTTTGCGGAGCAAAAAAAATTGCTGCCTCGTCAGTATTTTGTCTTTGGTTATTTTAAAGAAGGTAAAATGCTCGGGTTTATTTCGGCTTTTGTTTTTGGCAAACGAATGGAAGTTCACTACACAGGCATGGAGCACGAACTCACCAAGCCCATTCATTTGTATCAGCACATGATGTATGATATGATTCAGTTTGGTATTGAAAACCGTGTAGCTCAATTGCACTTCGGGCGCACCGCCCCCGAGATTAAAAGCACCATAGGTGCAGTGCCGTCACCTATGTATGGTTACCTGAAACACAAAAATGCTTTGTTCAACTTTTTGCTGGTGAAACCTTATACCGCTAACCTGTTGCCTCAGCAATACACGTTTAGGAATCCGTTTAAAACAGAAAAGCAGAACTAGCATTAGCTATCTTCTTACAATCCTTTCCTATTCACTTAACTGCCTTTACTTGTGTGTGTAAAGCGCAAACCGTTTGGCACAAAGCTTTATTTGTTTTCAGTCATTCTCATTAAAACTTATTGCAGTGCAGTCGCGTAACATAAGCCAAACGAACCATCGTGCCACAAAGAGTAACGGGTTTACACAAACTGATTATAAGTTAGGGGTTAATCAAAGCCGTCCCGTAAGACGGCTTTATTTTTTTACAGAATCTCTTCGGGCTTTGCATCCACCGTTACATGGTTAGGGCTTTTCAACCTCGTCATCAATCCTTCTGTTTTTGGCACTTCGTATTCAAAAAAATATTGGAGCGCGTATATTTTTGATTGCAGGAACTCTATGCTGAATTCTTTTGAACCTGCAAGCTTTAGCTCTTCTACTTTAATTCCCTGTTTCAACCATTGCCAGCCAATCAAGAGAATGCCGAACATTTCTAAGTAGAGCGTGGCATCGCTTAAATAAACTTCGGGTCCGCTTTTTTGCGCCACCTTCATTAAGTACATACTTACTTCCTGCATCTTCATCAGTTTATCAAAAGCAGTTTCGGCATAGGTTTTCAGCGATTCATATTTCTTCGCTTCTTCAATATCCTGCATTACTTCCTGCATCAGCAGCATGGTTGCTTTGCCGTTTTGCAGCATTACTTTTCTGCCGAGCAAATCCATACCGTGTATAGCCGTTGTGCCTTCGTGCAGGGTATGAATTCTTGTTTCGCGGTAAAACAATTCAGCTAAAAATTCTTTTGTAAAACCATAGCCACCGAAACATTGTAGAGCCGCACTGGTTGTCAGATTACTCATTTCAGCGGGATAAGATTTCACCATAGGGGTAAGCAGTTCCAATTTCAGGAAATTGTTTTCCGCTTCTTCTCCGCTGAACGTTTTCGAATTGTCGTAATACTTACACGCTTCCAAACAAAGCGAAAGTGAACCTTCCACTACTGCTTTTTGAAACAGCAACATCCGCTTTACATCAGCATGATTAATGATGAGTGTTTGTGGTTTTGTGGGGTCTTTCTCTGTAAGCTTTCTTCCCTGTGTGCGCACATTTGCGTACTCCAGCGAGTTATAATAAGCAGCCGATGCAATAGAAGTTGCATTCACTCCCACACCAATGCGCGCTTCGTTCATCATGGTAAACATATAGCTCAACCCTTTGTGCGGCTCGCCTAAGAGGTAGCCATGACAATCGTTCTTCTCTCCCATCATTAAATGCGCAATGGGCGCACCGTGGTATCCCATTTTATGAAACACACCGGCAGTGTTTACATCATTGAAAACAAGATTTCCGTTTGCATCGGCACGCATACGCGGCACTACAAAAAGCGAAATGCCTTTTGTGCCCGCAGGTGCCCCTTCAATTCGCGCGAGCATTAGATGCACTACATTATCTACCGCATCGCTGTCGCCACACGATATAAAAACCTTTTGTCCTTTCAATAAATAATGTCCTTCGACAGTAGGTACAGCGGTAGTAATCACATCACTAAGTGAGCTGCCTGCCTGCGGCTCGCTGAGCGCCATAGTGCCCTGCCATTCGCCACTAAACATTTTCGGGATATATTTTTGCTGCAACTCTTTACAGCCGAACGATTCAATCAAGTGCGCAGCACCTGTAGTAAGAAAAGCATAAGCTGTAGGTGAATAATTAGCGGCTCCAAAAATAAAACTGACCGCCTGCAACACGGTGAAAGGCACTTGTTGTCCGCCAAATTCATAAGGCGCGCTCATCGAAATCCATCCGTCATCACCAAAGGTGCGCATCAAGCCGCGCATCTTCGGATGCACTTTAATACGTGCGTTTTCAATGTGAGGTGGGTTTCTGTCCATCTCTAACAGAATAGGACGAAGTTGATTAGTTGCAAGCGATTCAGCCGATTCTAAAATCAATTCAAAGTTTTCGCGCGTGTGCTCTTTAAAATATTCGCGGTCACAAAATTTTTCGGCTTCATGAACATTGAAAAGAAGGAAGCGAAGATTTTCCTTAGAGTAGAATTTAGCTGACATGAATTATGAATGATTGATTGAGTTTACAAAACCGCTTTAACTACTTCCACCACTTTACTTACGCTTGGAAGATATTGCTCTACTAAGTTTGGCGCGTAATGCATAGAAGCATCAGCACCGCAAACTCTGCGAATAGGCGCATCGAGATAATCGAAAGCATATCGCTGAACTTGAAAAGTAATTTCAGAAGCCACCGAAGTGAAAGGCCAACTCTCATCCACAATCACGAGGCGGTTTGTTTTCTTAACCGATTGCAAAATGGTTTCTATATCGAGCGGGCGAATAGTTCTTAAGTCAATTACCTCTGCACTTATATTTTCCTTTGCCAGTTCATCAGCCGCCTGCAAAGCAATCTTCATCATCTTGTTGTAAGAAACGATGGTTACATCTTTTCCTTCGCGCTTCACATCGCACTTGCCTATTTCAATCAGGTATTCTTCTATAGGCACTTCGCCCATATCTGAATACATTACTTCGCTTTCCATAAACATCACCGGGTCGTTATCGCGAATAGCAGATTTCAAAAGTCCTTTGGCATCGTAAGCATTCGAGGGAGAAATCACTTTCAGTCCCGGCACTGAAGCCAGCATGTTCGTCAACATTTGCGAATGCTGCGCACCTAATTGCCCGGCAGTTCCCTGCGGTCCTCTAAAAACAATAGGGCAACCGAATTGCCCCGCACTCATCGAAAGCATTTTTGCAGCACCGTTTATAATCTGGTCGAAAGCGAGAATCGCAAAATTCCAGGTCATGAATTCTACAATAGGTTTGGTGCCATTCATAGCTGCACCTACTGCAATTCCTGCAAAACCTAATTCAGAAATAGGAGTATCAATAACGCGCTTCTCCCCAAACTCTGCCAGCATTCCCTGGCTTACTTTATACGCGCCATCGTATTCTGCCACTTCTTCGCCCATTAAAAAAACAGAAGCGTCTCTGCGCATTTCTTCACTCATGGCTTCGCGCAATGCTTCTCTGTATCTAATTTTTCTCATGCAACTAAATTTATGCGAACGCTAATAAAGACAAGTCGGTGTAATCGTCCAAAACATTTATCTGATACATCATCGTTTACGAGTTGCTGTATTAACACACCGCTGAACAAGTTTTATTTCCTTTGCGCGCTCTTAAAATTATGAAGCGCATTCTTGTTTTACTTTTTACTGTTTATAGTTCGCTGGGTTTAAATGCACAGTGCATTAATGCGTTTCCTTATGCCGAAGATTTTGAAGTAAGCACAGGTGGTTGGCAAAGCGGTGGAAGTGTAGGTGTTGATTGGGCCTGGGGTTCACCTACAAAACCGGTTATCAATTCAGCCGGAAGCGGAGTAAAATGTTGGATAACAGGCGGACTTTCTTCTTCGTTTTACAGCAATGGAGAACGCTCGTTTGTGAAAAGTCCTTGCTTCGATTTTACCACACTGCAACATCCTTTTATCTCATTCAAAATTTTTTGGGAGAGCGAAAAAACCTATGATGGCACCAATCTTCAATACTCACTTGACGGAGGTGTTACATGGACAAACTTAGGTAGCGCTAACGATGCAACTGATTGTATGAATGCAAATTGGTTCAACTCCTTTAGCATTACAAACCTTACAGGACTTGCTACTGTGAAAGAAGGATGGACAGGAAATATTCAGCCCACATCAGGAAGTTGCCAGGGCGGAAATGGAAGCAGTGCCTGGGTTACCGCAAAACATTGCATGCAAAATTTAGCAGGAGAACCGAATGTTATTTTTCGTTTCACGTTTGGTGCCGGAACTACCTGTAATAATTATGACGGCATTGCTTTCGATGATGTAAACATAAGTGAAGCACCCGCTAACACGGCCGATTTTGATTTTACCTGCAACGGCAATTCTTTCTCGTTCAATAGCATCACAACGCTTTGCCCCGATAATATGCAATGGAATTTTGGTGACGGAACAAATGCGAGCGGCCAAAATGCTCTTCACAACTTTTCAACACCCGGAAACTACAACGTTACGCTTTCGGTAAGCGGACCTTGCAATGCGCCTGCTTCAATTACAAAGCAAATAACAAGTGCCAATGCAACTCTTTCAGTTGTCAACGTGAGTTGTAATAACGGCAATGATGGAAAAGCTTTTGTTGCTGCTGCAACTGGCAGCGGACCTTTTACTTATGTGTGGAACACAACGCCTCAACAAACAACCGACACTGCGTATAATCTGAAGAGTGGTGTTTACACCGTTACCGTCAGTCAGCCTAATTCATGCCCTGCAAGTTTTACCGTGAATGTTATTGAGCCAAACGCATTAAGTAATACGCTTACCTCAACTCCCGATTCCTGCAATCTTGGAAAGGGTGCTTTATTGTTAAATGAAAGCGGAGGAACTTTGCCTTATCAATATTCGTGGTCAAACGGGACGACCGGAGTGAATCAATTGACCAATCTTTTTTCAGGAAATTATTCTGTAACCATTACCGATTCGAAGGGTTGTGTTGATATGGCACAAAGCGCAGTTGCGAATACTACTTCTATGAATATCACCGTTGTTTCATTGACAGATGCAAGTTGCTGGGGTGCAACTGACGGAAGTGCCAGCATTAATGTAACAGGTGGAACTGCACCATATCAATATTCGTGGTCACCAAGTGGTGGTACAACAAATGCAATTGCAAATGTTGCCGCAGGAATTTACACCGTCCAAATTACCGACTTCACTATCTGTTTAGCTTCAGCTTCTGTAAGTATCAATCAACCACCACAATTATTTTCAAATCTTTCATTGATAAATGCGACTTGCGGATTGAGCAACGGTTCAATTCATCTGAATACAAGTGGTGGAGTTTCGCCATATAATTATTTGTGGAACGATGGAACTACGAATGACAGCATCGTAAATCTTGCCGGGGGGAATTATTCGTTCACCATAACTGATGCGAATAATTGCAACATCAATAATTCAGTTGCTGTTCAGCAATCGCAAGCCATCATTTTCAATTTGCTTTCAATTCCCGATTCGTGTTTAGAAGGAAAAGGAACGGCTCAAATAAATATTCTCACCGGCACTTCCCCATATCATTTTGCTTGGAATCCAAGTGAACCAGATGCTGCTATAATAACACAACTCGACTCTGCAAATTATTTTGTTCATATAACTGACGCTTCGGGTTGCAGTGCCGATACAAATATTCTGGTTGGAAATTTCGGAAGCATAATAAAACCAAATCTCGGTGCCGATTCAAGTTTTTGTTTGCCTCCAAACTTTATTCTGAATGCAGGAAACTATTCTACTTACCAATGGCAGGATGGAAGCACAGTTCCAATTTTTCCTGTGAAAGATGTGGGAGAATATGCTGTAACGGTGACCAATTCATTCGGATGCACAAGTGCTGATACCGTTGTTCTTTCCTTCAACTGCGATTCGTATATCAACTTCCCGAGCGCCTTTTCTCCTAATGCAGATGGAGTGAATGATGTTTTTCACGCGAAGTATTCTTTGGATTTAGTGAAATACAATTTGCGCATTTACAACCGCTGGGGCGAATTGGTTTTTGAAACAAGCGATGTTAATGAAGGTTGGGATGGAACATTCAACAATAAGCCGCAACCGCTCAGTGTTTATGTTTGGTATGCCGAATATTCCTTTCGTGATGGAAAGAAAAATTCAAAGGCGGGAAATTTGACGCTGGTGAAATAACTTCTACAAATCAGAAATTATAATCTTTAAAGCCATCAGTAAATTCATCGGCTTTAAAAGCAGGATTCACCACTAAGTTGAAGAACGAGTAACGCTCAAAAATTCCTTTGTCGTCACTGCACTCCTGATAAATAGGAAAGTTGTTTTCCTTATCAATATACATGATAGTCTTCTTCGCGTAAGTTGAAGGCACTTTCAATGTTTTGCCGCCAAGGTCTTCCTCAAAATTTCTTACCCCATCTAATTCAACCATGCTGTATTCAGGCACTAAAAGTTTTGCAGCCACTGTAAACATGTTCTCTCCTTTTGCAGCTTTATAAGTAGTTAAGGTATAAGTCGGGTCTTCAATCACCAGCTTATAGCAACTTCTTCCTTGCCAAGTAACATCACCAACGTATTTAAACACTTCATCAAATTTTTGTTGGTCATCTGCTTTCTTCACACCTGTTGTAACGATTTTACTTACAAACCCAAATCCGGCAGACATCATGGTATGGTGTTGGTCTTTCGTCAACAAACTGCTGAACGGATTTAATTTCAACGTGGGCAAAAATCTTCCCGGATTCACCAATGCTTTGTTGTCTCTTTCTCCTGTAACAAATAAAATTTCCGTTCCCATGTTCGGGTCGGTGGTCATCTTCATATAAGTCTTACGCGGGCTTACATTTATCTTGGTAAAAATTTCTCCTCCGCGAAAACCGGTTTTCATATTCACCAATCTTTCTTCGCTTCGCATGGTGTAAACACAACCTTTGTGCTCATCAATAGCTTTCAGCATTTTGTTGACAATAGTTCTTGTTTGGGTTTCAGGTTTTTTCATTGCCGAAAAACAAGCAGCAGTTGCAAGTGCAAGAAGGACAACGAGATTTTTTCTATTCATGGTACATTTATTGAAAGATGAAATTGAAGAAAAGAATCAATAGCTGATTCCAATTTTTTTGTAGACAAAACTCATGAGCCAAGCTGGTCCTATCATGAGATATTGCAGGTCTTTCATGAACGAAGGTTTTTTGCCCTCTACATTATGACCGTAGAATTGACCAATCCAAGCCAACACAAAAATTACGATGCACACTAACCAAAGCGGCAAGCCCGCCTGTTCTATTTCATAGCAGCCAATCATGCAGATAACAGAGAAGAGCAACATGCCAATCCAAAGGGTGCGTGAAAGGAAAAAATAATAAACCGTTACACCTGCCAGCATAAGCATCGCCAAATTAAATTTCATAGTTCCGTCAATGGTAAACGGAAGTTCAATACTGTAAAATAAACCGGTGACGCTGAAAAATATCAACGGTACACAAATCCAGTGAATTGTTTTGTTGGTAGAATTTTGATGACTCTCTCCGTACTCATTTAACCACGTTTGAATGTTCTTCATTAGCGCATTTATTATTGCTTGCGAAAATACAGTTGTGAAAATAGTATGCAAGTTATTTTCACGCAGTTTGTGAATTGTTGTTTGGTGTTTTCAATTAAGTTTGCGCTATGTCAGAAACTACTGTCACCAAATCAAGAATCAGCAAACCCGAATGGCTAAAAATAAAATTGCCATCGGGAAAAGAATTCAGCGAAGTGAAGCAAAATGTGGAGCAACATAAACTGCACACTATTTGCGAAAGCGGTAAATGCCCTAACCAAACAGAATGTTGGGGAGCGGGAACTGCAACGCTTATGATCCTTGGAAATACCTGCACACGGTCATGTATGTTTTGCAGTGTAGAAACGGGAAATCCTGAAGTGGTTGACATTACAGAACCTATCCGCGTGGCTGAATCCGTGAAGTTGATGGGTTTGAAACACGTAGTCATCACTTCAGTTGACCGCGATGATTTACTCGATGGCGGCTCTAAGATTTGGGCAGCAACTATTCGCGCCATTCGCAGACTTAACCCAGGTGTTACGCTCGAAACTTTAATTCCCGATTTCAAAGGCATTGCCGAAAACATTCAACGCATTATCGAAGTGAAACCCGAAGTGGTTTCGCATAATTTAGAAACCGTAAAAAGACTTACACGCGAAGTTCGCGTACAGGCAAAGTATGAGCGCAGTCTAGAAGTTTTGCTGCAACTAAAAGAAGGTGGTATTGAAAGAACCAAGAGCGGAATTATGCTCGGCTTAGGCGAAACAGAAAAAGAACTTTTTGAAGCATTTGACGATTTGAGAAATTCAAAAGTGGATATTCTCACGCTTGGTCAATACCTGCAACCAACACGCAAACATCTTTCTGTAGCCCGTTACGTTACTCCCGAAGAATTTAAATTCTACAAAGAAGTAGCATTGTCAAAAGGTTTCCGTTATGTAGAAAGCGGACCGATGGTGCGTAGTAGTTATCATGCCGAAAAACATTTGATATAAAAATCAAGATTTTACATTTAACCCAAAATAAATTGTTATGAAAAAAAGTTTACTCAGCCTTCTAAGCCTAATTCTTTGTTCTGTAGTTATTGCACAAACTTATCCGTTTGTAGATGCATTTGAAACATACACCAACTTTACAACGCTTGGTACCCAAGGTGGATACATGAGCGACATGAGTGTATATGGAACTCACGGTGTGGGAGGCAGCAAAGGATTAATTTCTCCAATGAACCAGTTCAATCACAGCGATTCAACGGTTTCTCCCCTGGTAGGGCCTGTAACACTAACCAGTGAAGTAAGTTTCTACTATCGCATTTGTGACGCTTCGTTGTATCCAGCTACTGCCACTAATTTAATGGCTGGCGATAAAATTGAAATCTATGGCGGCAACCAGCAACTAGGTGCTTATCAATTGCTGGCAACTATAGACATGAGTAATCACGTAGCGAGTACTTCCTTTATTAAAAAAACGTATGCTCTTCCCGGAGTATTTGCGGGTAACCCCGGCAACATAAAAATAAAAGTTACGCGTGGTAACACTTCAAGTATTGATTGCTTTTTTGATTTTGATTCGTTGGTTGTGAAAGATGCGGGTAGTGTAGCAACTCCTCCAACGGTTACATTCACAACACAAAACGAGCAATGCTTTCAAGCAAATGATGGATGTATTACAGCCAATGTAACGGGAGGAACACAACCATTTACTTTTTCATGGAGTAACGGTGCAACCACCAGTCAAATTTGTAGCCTCAGTCCAGGAATTTATTGTGTTACGATTACAGACAACAATTTACAGACAGTTTCTAAGTGTGATACTGTTTTGGCTGCAACTCAAATTACTGCAACAGCAAACATCACTAATGTTTTATGCAATGGAAGTTGCAATGGGTCAATTGCATTGACAGTTACGGGTGGCACCAGTCCTTACAGTTATGTTTGGAATACAGGAAATACCACCGAAAATATTTCTGGTTTATGTGCAGGTACTTATTCAGTAACAATTGTTGATGCGCACAATTGCACCAGAGTTTATGATTATACCATTACGCGGCCCGATTCAATTTCTATTTCGAGCACGCAAATAAATATTAATTGCTTTGGTTCATGCACAGGTTCAATTACAGCCAATGTAGCTGGAGGAACTTCACCTTATACTATTTTATGGAGTTCCGGTAGCAATACAAATTTGTGCGAAGGAAACCATTCAATCACAGTAACGGATAATAATGCTTGCAGTGCCACTCAAAACTATGTGTTGACACAAAATTCTGAAATCATTGTCAATTTCTCATCTACTAACACAAATACAATCGGAGGACACGATGGCTCGATATCATATATTGCTTTTGGAGGTAAACACCCATACGGGTTCGAGGTTAGAAATATTCCTGGTGGACAATTACAAAACGAAAATCAACTGAGTGCAGGTTGTTACTTAGCTTCTATTATTGATAGTTTGAATTGTACTGTATCAGATACCATTTGCATTGCTGACCCAACAGGAATTTCAGTTTTAGGCAATCAACTGTTTAGCATTTATCCAAATCCTGCTAACGGTTTATTGACGATAAAAACTAACGAATCAATCAATGCTGAAGTTTCTCTTATCAATTTTATTGGTGAAATAGTGAAGCGAGAAAATTTCATTGGTAATGAAATGAGATTGAATGTCGTTTCTCTTGCGCAAGGAAATTACCTACTTCAACTAAAAACGAATGAAGGAGTATTTCGAAAAAATATTTCTGTTGTAAAATAACACGCATGAAAAATCTCAAACGTTTCAATGTTCGTGTTTATGGAATTCTGATTAACGAATTGCACGAAGTTTTACTTGCCGATGAAGCATTCGTCAATGGCATGCTCGCGACCAAATTTCCCGGTGGAGGTTTAGAACTGGGTGAAGGAACCCTAGATTGCATCAAACGCGAATTCAAAGAAGAAACGGGAATTGATGTTACAGTGAAGGAACATTTTTATACCACCGATTTTTTCGTTCCATCGTTTTTCGATATAGAAGCAGAAAGTCAAATCATCAGCATTTATTACCTCGTTGAATCAGAAAACTGGAAGCAGATTAAAACCTCGAAAAGCAAATTTGATTTTGAAGTCGTGAAAGGAAAAGAAGCAGAATCGTTTCGATGGGTGAGTCTTTATAAACTGGATGAAGAAACAGACCTCACGCTCCCTATTGATAAAGTGGTGGTAGAAAAATTACAGGAAAAATTTCTGAACCTTCCTTATTAGTTTGTTTACTCCACGGCAATAGTTTTTCATTAAACTTGCCGCCCGCAATGAGCAATTCATCTTCTACTAATCAACATTTTTACGGTCATGGCAAACTCATGATTACGGGAGAATATTTTGTGTTAGATGGAGCTTTGGCGCTCGCGCTGTCAACAAAATTTGGTCAACATCTTCGTGTGAAGGAATTCAGTTCTTCGGAAGGTTTGCTGTATTGGGTTGCGCTTAACAGTAAGAAACAACCTTGGTTGCAGTTTACTTTCGACAAAGAAAATTTTGCCTGCCTTAATGATTCATCAGCCGCAGCAAAAGATTTATCTATCATGTTGAATCAAGCGCGCGCATTGAATCCTGATTTTCTAAGCGGAAAACAGGACGTGGCGGTAGAAACACTTCTTGAATTTCCGAACAACTGGGGGCTTGGTTCCAGTTCAAGTTTAATTTATTGCTTGTCGAAATGGGCAAATGTGAACGCTTATGATTTGTTGCAAAAATCTATTGGCGGTTCGGGTTACGATGTGGCTTGTGCAGGAAGTAATTCTGCTATCATTTATCAAAAAGTTGAGGGCAAGCCAAGCGTTTTAAATTTGAATTGGAAGCCCGCGTTTGCCGACAAAATTTATTTCGCGCACTTAGGCAAAAAGCAATCTTCACCTGATGCTATAAAATATTACAGGCAACAACTGCAAAACAAAACTGATGCTGTAAATGAAATCAGCCGACTCACAAATTTGCTTTGGAAAGCAACCGACTTGAGTGCCTTTGAAGAAACAATAAACGAGCACGAAACCTTAGTTGGTTCGCAATTGAAAATGATAAAAGTGAAAGATACTTTGTTTGATGATTATTGGGGAAGTGTGAAATCTCTTGGTGCATGGGGCGGAGATTTTGTAATGCTTACCAATACCGAATCAAGAGCAGATTTGAATAATTACATGGCACAAAAAAACATTGATACTATTTTAAGTTGGGAAGAAATGATTCTTTAAAACCAACTTATAAAACTTAAAACCTGAAAAATGAAAGAACTTAAAAAAACAACCTGGCGTAGCCCGAGCAATATTGCCCTCGTAAAATACTGGGGAAAGAAAACCGGTGTGCAGATTCCTGCAAATCCTTCTATCAGTTTTACTTTAGAAAACTGCTATTCAGAAACGAGCGTTTCGCTTCTTGAAAAAGAAAAAAAGGGAAAGGATATTGAACTGCGCTTTTATTTCGATGGAAAAGAAAACATGGCGTTTCAGTTGAAAATGCTCAAGTTCTTTGAGAGCATCAGAAAAGATTTTCCATTGCTGAATGAATATGGTTTGCTGATTCATTCTACCAATTCATTTCCGCATTCATCGGGCATTGCTTCTTCTGCTTCGGCTATGAGTGCGTTGGCAATTTCACTTTGCGATTTGCAGCAACAACTCGGCAACAAAAAACTGAGTGATGAAAAATTTCTGAAACGTGCTTCGCACTTTGCACGTTTAGGTTCGGGAAGTGCAGCGCGCTCTGTTTATCCGTTGATATCACAATGGGGAAAAACAAATTCTGTGCGCGGTTCAAGTGATGATTATGCTATTCCTTTCGAAAAAAATCTTCACAAAATATTTCAGACGTATCAAAACACCATTTTAATTGCGAGTAGTGCCGAGAAAAAAGTTTCGAGCCGTGTTGGTCATTCGCTAATGAAAACAAATCCGTTTGCAAAAACACGTTACGCGCAAGCCGAAAAAAATTTGAAAGAAATTATTGGCGCCCTCAAAAACGGTGACCTTGAAAAATTCGGAGCAATTACTGAAGAAGAAGCCATGACACTTCATGCTTTAATGATGTGCTCCACTCCTTCGTTTGTTTTAATGTCGCCAAGCACCTTGGCAATGATTGACAGAATCATAAATTACAGAGAGGAAACAAAACTGCCTGTTTACTTTACGCTAGATGCCGGACCAAATATTCATTTGCTGTATCCCAAAAACATTTCGAAACAGGTGAGCAGTTTTATTTCAGCAGAACTTCTGGAACTTTGCGAAAATGGAAGAATGATTTTAGATAAAGTGGGCAAGGGTCCGAAGAAAATAAAATAACAAACGTGGCAACCACCAAAAAATTAGTTCATAAAATATTTCACTCAAAACTCTTGCTGTTTGGTGAGCACATCATCAACAAAGGCGCGGTTGGCTTGGCAATTCCGTTGGAGAAATATGATGGCGTGTTGCGCATCGGCAGTATGAGAGAACGAGCCATTGCAGAATCGAATCAAGCAATTGAAACACTCGCGCATTACATTATTCATAACGACCTACTATCTGGTGTTTTTGATACCAATCAAATGCTCGAAGATTTAGAGCGCGGTCTTTATTTCGATTCCACTATTCCTCAAGGTTATGGTGTTGGAAGTTCGGGTGCACTGGTTGCTGCTGTGTATTATCAGTATCGCAAAACCAAAAAGAAAAATTATGTAGTGAGTGAATTGAAAAATGAATTGGCGGAATTGGAAAGCCATTTTCACGGCAAAAGTTCAGGTCTGGATGCGATAGTTTGTTATTTGAACAAAGCGGTTTTAATAAACAAAGGTGAAGTAGCCGAAACATTCGTATTCCCTAAAAGCAAAAACGAAGTGCTGAAGTTATTTTTGCTCGACACGCGTGTAGAGCGTAAAACTTCGCCTTACGTAAATTTGTTTTTAGAAAAATGTAAAGACAAAAAATTTCTAAGCACGATTGAAAAAGGAATTGTTCCATCGAACAACATTGCCATTGAAAGTTTTTTGGGCAACAATTATGTTGACCTTATGCGCAGCGTAAAAATTATTTCGCAACTACAATTGGATTTATTCAATGAGTTTATTCCAAAAAGATTTCACGGTGTTTGGCTCGAGGGTTTGAAACACAACAACTATCATATTAAAATTTGCGGAGCAGGCGGTGGAGGTTTTATCATTGGCTTTGCAAAAGCCGATGCCGATCTAAGTATTTTATTGAACGGCTACGAGTGTATAGAAATAATGAAGTTCTGATTACTCGGCCGCACAAACCAATCCTGCATCTTTTTTATTGATGAGGTGAACATTGTTTGCTGAAGCCGTTCCGCAAAATTGTTCGTTATGATTACTTGCTGCATCCGTACAAACCCAACCAAGCGATGGCGCAGTAAGTGAGTCGACATACTCATCGTAATATTTCATGGAAAGTTTATCGGAACAAACAGTGATGGTCAAAGTTGTGTCGGTATAATTCGTATAAGTATAAGTGCAGGTTTTGCAGAGATTATGGCAGCGGTAACATTTTTCGCACGATGAAAAACAGATTAAGACGCAAAACAGAAAACAGGCAGCAACGATTTTTTTCATGGCACTAAATTAGAAATGCGGAGATATTTATTTGCGTGCTTGCCAGTTTGGCTCGATTGCTGTTTGTATTCACCGTGTAAAGATTTATTTTGCTCTCAAACGTTCCGCTTGTCGCTCAGCCAAAACATTAAAAGGTATTTTCTTCCGGCACTGTTGGTGGTGGCTGTTATAGTTTCCTTGCTGCGACCTTCTACCGATAGCCTGCATTCCATTGCACACAAAATGGAAGTGCAGCTAAACGATGCCGAAACAAATTTCAATAAGGCAATTGCAGAGAAAAAATTAGAAATCGCATTTGATAATAGCAATGAAGAAGCCAAGGTTATTGAAGACTTAGAAGCGCAGAACATTTTACTCTTTTACTATCGTAACGATTCGCTCGTTCACTGGACAAATAACAGTGTTGTTCCTTCCTATTCACTTTCCTCCATTGAAAATGGTTCATCCTTCACCCGACAAAAAAACGGTTGGTATGCTTCGTTTAAATCGAGCGATTCTGTTTCTCATAAAACAATCCTCGCGCTCGTTCCTGTAAAGTATGAATATCCTTTCGAGAATAAATTTTTGCAAAAAGAATTTGCACTTGGTTTACAAGTGCCTCATAACATTGAACTGACTGACCAAAAAATTGATGGCTCTGTTCCCGTAAAAAATCTGAATGGAGAAACGCTTTTTAGTTTATATGTTTCGGGAGAAGAGAAGGGCGAGGACGTAAACTATTATTTGCTTTTCGCTCAATTGATTTTACTACTTATTGTTTTTTACTACTTGCATTTGTTTGCGGTGAAGTTGGTAACACAAAACAATTTCTTCACTGGATTTTCCTTCTTGTTTATCACCATTCTTTTTATTCGTTCCGCTACAGTTTTATTCAATTACCCGGGCGAATTCAGTAAACTTGAAATCTTCGACCCGAAATATTACGCGTCTTCTATTGCCACAAAATCATTGGGTGATTTAATCATCAACTCATTATTGGCATCGTGGGTTACCCTCTTCTTTGCTTACTTCAACAAGCGAAAAGAAGAAACAAAAGCAAGCAGCGTTTACGCGCTTGCAGGAATTGTTTCCGTTTTCGTTTACACGGCATTTGCAGGATGGGTTTTTAAAACCCTCGTAATGGATTCTGTGATTTCATTCGAGGTTTACAACATCCTCAGCTTAAACACTTATAGTTTGCTCGGCTTAGTTTGCATTGCGTTGCTGCTCATTACTCATTTTATTATTATGTGCACGGTTCTGGAATTTATTTTCGTTTCAAAAATTTCGCGACTTAAAATTTTCATCTTTGTACTTGTATGCGGATTAGCAAGTTCAACATTGGCTATCAGTTCTATTTACTACGAATCCATTCTATTTACCTGCGCGTGGACAGTTCTTTTTATCATTCTCCTTTCTTTTTTCTTACAGAAACAGAATCCACTTTCGATTCGAAACATCATTCTTTACGTTTCGCTTTATAGTTTGCTTTCTGCTTTCTTAATTGAAAATTTGTATGAACGCAAAGAGCGAAATCAGCGCATCTTCTTCTCCGGCAAATTAGTTACCGAGCGTGATTACATAGCAGAATACATGTTTGAAGACATTGCGCATCGAATTCAAAACGATGCGTTCATTCGAAATTTTTTCAGCAATCCTGTAATTTCAAAGAAGGAAGTTTACGAGCGAATCAATTCGCTTTACCTTAGTCGTTATTTCAACAAATACGATGTAAAAATTTCTGCTTTCGATGCGAAAGGGAATTCCTTCCAAAGCGATGACACCACTCATCTTTCTGCTTATAAAAATGTTTTATCGGACTCTTCTTCCTTGCAATATGTGAGCGACACAGTTCGAAACTATTCGTATTTATCGCTTATCAATTTGCAAAATGATTCAGGCAAAACCGGTTCGTTTATCATTCACCTTTTGCCCAAAATTTATTACGGACAAAATGTATATCCCGAGTTATTGCTTGGTAGTAGTGTTACAGTTTCAAACAATACAAACAACTACGCTTACGCTATTTATCAGAATGAAAAATTGGTAGCGCAGTATGGCGATTATCCCTATACCTATTACTGGAACAAAAATTATTCGTTTGCAGAAACAGATTTGCAGTTTATAGAAGAGCCCGAGTGGGAA
Source organism: Bacteroidota bacterium (assembly GCA_947476645.1). Taxonomy (GTDB): domain Bacteria; phylum Bacteroidota; class Bacteroidia; order Chitinophagales; family LD1; genus Bog-950. Next base: position 31,079 of record CANJRM010000010.1, on the reverse strand, counting down.
CACAACATTCAGAAATTTACGAACGGCAAAAAAGTAATCGTCAGTATTCCACGCGAACCATTGTTTGAACCAATTGCCACTTTCTCTTACCTGTTCACTTTTTATTTCATAGTGGTTTTGATATTGCTGTTCGTTTCGAAACTAATTACCCAAAAATCCGGTGAAGGAATTTGGTCGGATAGTTTTCAACTCTCTTTCCGAACGCGAATCAATTATTCCATGCTGGCAATGATTATTCTTTCGTTCATCATTATCGGCATCATCACCATCAGTTTTTTCAGCAAGCAATATGATAATTTTTACACTGACCGCTTGCTTCGAAAAGAAAAAGTAGTTCATGCTACTCTTGAATACTTTATTCAACAAAACATGAACGAAAAAGATTTCCTAAACGGAAATCTCAACAGCACTCTGGAGTACGAAATCTCCCGCATTGCCGATATCAACTCAGTTGATATCAATCTGTTTTTCCGCTCGGGAGATTTAGCCGTTTCATCGCAACCTTTCATTTACCAGAAAGGATTGGTGAGCAAGAAGATGAATCCTGATGCATATTTCGATTTGGAAAAAAACAGAAGCGCACAGGTAACCGAGCAGGAAAACATAGGCAGTTTAAAATACTTAGCCACCTATGCTCCCATTCGCAACAGTCGTGGTGAGGCAATGGCATACATCGGCATTCCATACTTCGAGCGTTCAAAAAATATTAACGATGAAGTGTCTTCGTTCCTTGTTGCGCTGATGAACGTGTATGTGTTTCTATTGATTTGCGCAGCTATTCTCGCTTACTTTATTTCCAATTCTATCACCCGTCCGCTGACTATCATCAGTGAGAAACTGCGCATTCTTAACCTCAACAAAAAGAACGAACCCATTGAATGGAATAGCAAAGATGAAATTGGTGTACTCGTCAATGAATACAACAAAATGATAACCGAGTTGGAACAGAGTGCACAAAAACTTGCAAAGGGTGAACGTGAAAGCGCATGGCGCGAAATGGCAAAACAAATTGCGCATGAAATAAAAAATCCTCTCACACCAATGAAGTTAAGTATTCAGTATTTGCAGCGAGCCATTAGTGAAGGTCATCCTAATATTGAAGAGCTTGCAAAAAAAGTTGCAAAGACACTCGAAGAACAAATTGAAAATCTTTCTTCCATAGCTACTGCGTTTTCATCGTTTGCAAAAATGCCGAAGGCAGAAAATGAAATCATTCCGCTCAATCAATTACTAAAATCCATTGTTGATTTATTCAATCGCGAAGAAGGAATTACCATTCAACTCATTTCAGACTCAGAAAACCCAATGTTGTTTGCCGATAAAAATCAATTGGTGAGTGTGTTCAATAATTTGGTAAAGAACGCTATTCAAAGTATTCCTGAAAACCGAAAAGGTTTTATTGATATAAAAGTAGAAGAGCAAAACGGTTGGGTGATTACGAGTGTGAAAGATAACGGTAGCGGTATTCCAAAAGAATTTCAGGAAAGTGTTTTCGTTCCCAACTTTACTACCAAATCTTCAGGCACAGGTTTAGGTCTCGCCATCACCAAACAAATTATTGATGGAGCCGGTGGAAAAATCTGGTTTGAGTCAGAAGAAAATACAGGCACTGTTTTCTATGTGCAGTTGAAGTTAAATGCGCAATAGCCTCTCAATTGTCATAGAATTGTCACTGAAATGTCATAGAAATGTCATTTTTTCACTCCAACCTTGTTTTCTGATTTTTTTTGATTGAGTTTCGTTTTGTTCTTGCAAGTGAACCTGTAAGAACAAGATTAAATCACTTAAAAAAACAGTTATGAAAACACTAAAATTTACTCTCGCGTTTTTTACAGCCATCGTTTTTTTGTTTCCGTTCACCGCAAATTCACAACAAGAATTTAAATGCGGTACTGATGAAGCAAGAAGAAAATTGATTGAACAACATCCTGAAATTTTACAACAGGAAAACAACCTTGAACAGTTCACAAGGGATTTTGTGATAAACTATTATCAACAAAAAGGCAGTCGTTCTTCATGTCCTTACATCCTACCGGTTGTGTTTCACATCATGCACCAAGGAGGAATAGAAAATATTTCTGACGCTCAGATAAATGATGCTATGAGAATTTTGAACGAAGATTACAATAAGCGAAATGCCGATATAATTCTTGTTATTCCTCCATTCAGAGCAATAGTGGCTAACGTTGGAGTAGAGTTTCGTTTAGCCAATATCGACCCGAATGGAAATGTTTGCAATGGTATTGACCGCATTTATTCGGTGCAATCGGTGGTGGGTAATGATTATTCAAAACTGAATAGCTGGCCTCGCGAAAAATACCTAAACGTTTGGACTACTAAAGCCATAGGCGAAGCGGGTGCTGCCGGATATTCTTATTACCCGGGTTCAGTAGATGCGCTTTACAGTACTCCTAACAGAGATGGAGTAATCCTCTTGCACGATTATATTGGCTCTATAGGAACATCTTCACCTTACAAATCGCGGGCACTTACCCATGAAGTGGGGCACTACTTAAATTTAAAACACGTTTGGGGTGATAACAACGAACCAGGTCAAGCTTGTGGAGATGACAATGTAAATGATACACCTGAAACCAAAGGTTGGCTTAACTGCCCTCAACCCGTTTGGTCGTACCGCGATTCTTTAGGCACTCATACTATTTCTCCTTCAAAATTAGATTCTCTCTGGAATGCCAATCCGCTTTTTGTAATTGATTCCATTTATAGAAGTGCCATGAGTTGTGTGCCACATGTGTCAGCTAACTACCAAAATTTCATGGAGTACTCTTACTGCTCCGTTATGTTTAGCAATGAACAGGGAATTAGAATGATTGCAGCACTTAACTCTACTTTAAGTGATAGAAATAATCTTTGGACATGCGCTAACCTATCTGCAACAGGTGTTGATGATACCACTTATGAAAAACCTGCTCCAATAGCCGATTTCAGTGTTACAAAAAGATTCGTTTGCCTTGGTCAAAATGTTCAATTCAAAACTGCTACCGATGCTTCGGAAGTCGATTCTTATGAATGGACTTTCTCAAACGCTTCTGTTTCCACTTCTATAGATAGAGACCCCATTGTTCAATTCAATACTAACGGCTGGCAAACGGTCACGCTCAAGGTAACCAATACAGCGGGCTATAGTGCCAAAACAAAAACGGAATTAGTGTTTGTGAGTTATGACCACGCTTTATTTCAGGCGCCTTTCACACAAGGTTTTGAAGACCCATACGTGTTTAATTCAGGTTGGGGTTCGGCAAACTATGATAACAACAATACCGCCTTTACTTATTCAAATCAAGGAGCTCATGCCGGAACCGGATGTGCTGTGTTGAATAATTATTATGCTACTGTCGACCGTGACGTAGACGAAGTTGTAAGTCCTGGTTACGACTTAACTCAGTTAACAACTACTCAACGAATCCTTACCTTTGATTATTCATGGGCTTCTACTGCACAATCTTTCGCTCTGCATACAGCCGATTCTATGAATGTTTTTGCTTCAACCGATTGTGGAGTTACCTGGTCAAATATTTATAAGAAAGGAACCCACAGCGGCACAGCTGTTCTTTTAAATGCCGGCTCCATTAACGGTTATTTTACTCCGACAAATGCACAACTTTGGTGGAAACAAGTGAGCATTCCTTTATCGAACGTTTTAATTAAGCCAAACGTCATGTTCCGTTTTCAGGTAATGAGTTCAGTAGGCGGCAATAATTTTTACATTGACAATATCAACATCGGAACACCTCTTACAGCAATAGAAGATTTAAGCTCAGTTAGTGTTATTTCTATCTTCCCGAACCCAACTCATGGCGATGCTTTGTTGAATCTTAACCTTTCAAAAGCAGGAAATATTTCGGTGAAAGTTTATGACATGCAAGGCAAGGAAGCCATGAATGTATTTGAAGGATGGTTGAATGCCGGTGAAACTCAATTGACTATTGATGGCAGTTCGAAGTTAAGTAGCGGTGTTTACACAGTAAATGGAAAAGCCGGTGAATCAGTCATTCAAAAGAAATTGGTGATTCAATAAAATTTTGTTGTAAAAAAGCAAAAAGCCTCTATGGAAAATTGCGAGATGCTTTTTGCTTTTTACAGCTTACTAACATTCATTTATCAGTATTTTAATAATCAAAGTTTTTACCTTTTCTTCACGCGCTTAAATAATAAAACATGAAAATTTTAAAGTTTACACTTCTATCGTTTGCAGTTGCTTTTTCACTGGTTCCTTTTTCTGTAAAAGGTCAGGAAAATCATTGCGGTTCTGATGCCATGCGCAAAGAATTGATCTCGCAACATCCTGAAATTTTGGAAAGCGAAAAACAACTCGATGACCTAACCCGTGAATTTATAGCTAACTACCATCCTGAGGCAGGTAGCCGTTCTTCCTCAACTTTTATTATTCCTCTGGTGTTTCACGTCATTAGCCAAGCAGGCTCAGAAAACATTTCTGATGCCCAGGTATATAGTGAAATGAAAATCATGAACGACAACTGGAACAGAAGAAATGCGGACACTTCTGTAGTTATTCCTTCGTTCAAATCTCTTATTGGAAACATGGGTATCGAGTATCGTTTAGCCAACCGAGATCCAAATGGAAATGTTTGTACTGGTATAGACCGTGTTTATTCTGTTCAAACTTATATGGGTAATGACTACTCAAAATTAAGCAACTGGCCTCGCGATAAGTATATGAATGTTTGGGTGGTTCGTAGCATGATGGATGGTGTGGCAGGTTATGCTTACTATCCCGGTTCTGTAGATGTGCTTTTAAACACACCGGCAAGAGATGGTGTTATTCTTCTTTACAACTACATTGGTGAAATTGGTACAGGCTCCTTCTTTAATTCGCGCACGCTAACGCATGAAATAGGTCACTGCTTCAACTTGAAACATTGCTGGGGAGATTCAAACGACCCGGGTGTAGCATGTGGTGATGATGATGTTCAGGATACTCCTTTTACTAAAGGATGGGCAAGTTGCCCGTCACCTGCAAATGCTAAAATTTGCACTCCGGGATTGATAGAAAACTACCAGAACTTTATGGAGTATTCTTATTGCTCGCACATGTTTACTATTGACCAAACAGCAAGAGTGGCAGCTGCGTTGAATTCGAATAAGAGCGATAGAAACAATCTTTGGACTCCTGCTAATTTAGCGACTACTGGTACTGATGATACTATTTACGACAAAGCTCCTCCTATTGCAGATTTTGGTATTGCTAAAAGATTTGTTTGTGTTAATAGCAACGCACAGTTTTTAGCACTTCCTGATACTTCGGAGGTAGATAGCTATGAATGGACTTTCTCTAATGCAAATGTGTCAACCTCCACCGATAGAAACCCTATTGTTCAATTCCAATCTCCTGGTTGGCAGACGGTTTCTTTGAAAGTTACTAACTCTGTAGGCAATAGCACTAAAACAAAAACTTCGTTGGTATTTGTAAGCTATGACCATGCTTTGTTTCAGGCGCCATTTACGCAGGATTTCGAATCTCCTTATGTATTCAGCAGTTCTGGTTGGGGCGCGGCAAACTATGATAATAACAACACCACATTTGCTTATTCAAATCAAGGAGCACATGCAGGTACAGGTTGTGCTAAGTTGAATAATTATTTTGCTGATGCTGACCATGACATAGATGAGATTGTTAGCCCCGGCTATGATCTTACTCAATTGACCACTGCACAAAAAACACTGACCTTTGATTACTCGTGGGCTTCTACTGCGCAATCTTTTGCACTGCATACAGCCGATTCAATGAACGTTTTTGCTTCAACAGATTGCGGTGTTACCTGGTCAAACATTTATAAAAAAGGAACCCACAGCGGTACAGCAGTGCTTTTAAATGCAGGCTCCATCACGGGATCTTTTACTCCAACCAACTCACAGGTGTGGTGGAAGCAAGTGAGCATTACATTGTCGAACGTTTTGATTAAACCAAACGTAATGTTCCGTTTTCAGATACTGAGTTCAGTAGGTGGAAACAACTTCTATATTGACAACATTAATATTGGAACACCAACTACTGCTATAGAGGATTTAAGTTCAGTAAGCGATATTTCTATCTTCCCTAATCCAACTCATGGTGACGCTACATTGACTCTTGATTTATCTAAAGCGGGAAATCTTTCGGTGAAAGTTTACGATATACAAGGTAAAGAAGTAATGAATGTATTTGAAGGATGGTTGAATGCCGGAGAAGCGCAAATGACTATTGAAGGCTCTTCGAAATTAAGCACAGGCGTTTACATCGTAAACGTAAAGGCGGGCGAATCAGTAATTCAAAAGAAATTGGTGATTCAATAAAGTTTGATGAACTAAAACAAAAATCCCGAATCGGTAACTGATTCGGGATTTTTGTTTTTATAAACTTAGAATCTGTTTTGACAGTTCCTCCAAATTCATTCCGGCATAATTGCCGGAAGTCATCAGCAATAAATTTTTCCGTTTCCAATCCTGTTGTAGAAGAAATTCTTTCAGGGAATCTTTATTGGTAAAAATGGTGACCTGCTCATTTTCAAAAGCATCTTTCACAAAGTCTTCTTCGAACACCTGCATGTTCTTGTGCGCAAAAGTTTCTTTGTTGTAAAATAATACGGGGATGTCAGCTTCGTTCATAGTTCCTGCATATTGTGCAAGGAACTCTTTATTTAAACTACTAAAGGTGTGTAATTCCATCACCGCAACTAATTGCTCATTCTTAAACTGATGTTTCATTGCTGTGACAGTAGCTTTCAACTTAGAAGGTGAATGCGCGAAGTCTTTGTAAATAACAGTAGAATCATTTTTGCCCATGAACTGCAAACGATTTGCAGCACCTTCAAACGAAGAAATAGCTTTATAGAAGTCTTCATATGCAACACCGAGTTCATTACAGAGATTTTTCGCACCTGAAATGTTCTGAAGATTATGCTCACCAAAAATTTTCAATGGCACTTCACCAAAATCTGTTTGCAGATAAGTTGTGTTGCCTCGGATTTCGTAAGCATGAGTAGTATAACTTCTCGTTCTAACCTTCGCTTCGTAGTGATTAAAAGTCTGTTTCAGTTCTTCATCTTCTGCAAACCAAGTTAGGAAACCCCATAACTCCACACTATTTGCAAATTTCTCGAACTGCTTTACGTAATCATCGTAATCGGGGAACACATTGATATGGTCCCAGGCCACACCACTAATTAATGCAGCATGAGGTTTATAGAACAGAAACTTCGGTTCGCGGTGAACAGGTGAAGCGAGATATTCATCGCCTTCCAGAATAATTATAGGCGCATCTTCAGTTAACTTGACACTGGTGTCAAAGCCTTTCACTTTTGCGCCTACCATGTAATCGAAGTTGAAATTGTTTTCGCGCAACACATGCATGACCATGGATGTGATGGATGTTTTTCCATGACTTCCGGCAATCACTACACGTTGCTTGTTTTTCGAAACTTCATAAATGTATTCAGGGAAGGAGAAAATTTTGAGACCGAGTTCCTGCGCTTTGAGTAACTCCACATTGTCTTCGCGAGCGTGCATACCCAAAATAACAGCATCTAAATCTGCGCTAATGTTATCGGCAAAGAAACCCAACCGAGAAGGCAGAATGCCTTCTTTCTCTAAATTAGCTTTAGCAGGGTCAACTATTTTATCATCGCTGCCTGTAACCACATACCCCTTTCTGCGTAATACGATGGCGAGATTATGCATAACCGCACCGCCTATAGCTATGAAATGAACCTTCATCTGTGAACAAACTTTTATTACCTCAAAATATTTCTCCTAAATTCGCACAATAAACCCAAGGGGGTCAACGTTTGTAAATTGTAAGCAATCATAAACATTTTTAAATCTCAAAAAACAAAACCGTATGAAAACAATTATGAAAAAAGTCGTAATCGCAGCCGTGGCAATCGGATTCATCGCGCTTTCATCGTGCGAAAAACATACTTGCCCCACTTACTCTAAAAACGTAGTGAAGAGCGAGCGAACGAATAGCTAATCTCAGATGAATTACTTTCAGAAATTTGAAGCACGAACATAGTTCGTGCTTTTTTTGTTCTGTATTACTCCTCTCCTTTTATCTTCCCTCATCTCTTTTACATTTGCACTCCCGAAAAAACCGCGGTTAACCAGAATACCATGTTTGAAAATTTATCAGAGAAAATTGAAGGCGCGTTTAAGTCGCTTAAAGGTCAAGGCAAGCTAACCGAACTCAACATTGCCGAAACGGTAAAGGATATTCGCAAGGCGCTCGTGGAAGCCGATGTGAATTATAAAATTGCAAAAGAGTTTACCGATAAAGTAAGAGAGAGCGCCATTGGACAAAACGTGCTTACGAGTGTTCAGCCCGGTCAGTTGATGACGAAGATTGTGTATGATGAATTGACTGCGCTCATGGGAGGCAAAGCGGCTGAGTTCAATATCAAGGGCAACCCCGCTGTAATTCTCATTGCCGGTTTGCAGGGTTCGGGTAAAACAACTTTTACGCATAAGCTGGCTTACTACCTCAAGACAAAAAAATTCAAACGCCCTCTGATGGTGGCTGCCGATGTATATCGCCCTGCGGCTGTTGACCAGTTGATTGTGTTGGGAGAGAAAATTGATATTCCGGTTTACCACGAAAAAGAAAACAAAAATCCCGTACAAATTGCCATGAACGGTTTGGCTCATGCAAAATCGCTTGGGTTGGATTTAGTGATTATAGATACTGCCGGTCGCTTGGCGGTGGATGAGGAAATGATGAAGGAGATTGCTGCGATTAAAGCAAACACCAAGCCCGATGAAATTTTGTTTGTTGTAGATTCTATGACGGGGCAAGATGCGGTGAATACGGCTAAAGCATTCAACGACCGTTTGAATTTTGATGGAGTTGTCCTTACCAAACTCGATGGAGATACCCGCGGTGGTGCGGCTCTTACGATTACATACACGGTAGGCAAACCCGTGAAGTTTGTTTCTACAGGTGAAAAAGTTGATACGCTCGATTTGTTTTATCCTGAACGTATGGCTTCGCGTATTTTGGGAATGGGTGATATTGTTTCGTTTGTTGAAAAAGCACAGGAACAATATGACGAGAAAAAAGCGAAAGAACTCGAAGCCAAGATTCGCAAGAATCAATTTGACTTCAATGATTTCCTTGCCCAGTTAGCGCAGATTAAGAAAATGGGAAACATCAAAGATTTGATGGGCATGATTCCCGGGGTTGGAAAAGCGATTAAAGACGTTGACATTAATGACGATTCATTCAAGAAAGTGGAAGCCATTATTCTTTCCATGACTCCAAAAGAAAGAGGAAATCCTGAATTGCTGAACGGAAAAAGAAAACTGCGCATTGCCAGCGGCAGCGGAAATACGATTCAGGAAGTGAATCAGTTTTTGAAACAGTTTGAAGAAATGAAAACCATGATGAAGAGCATGCAGAAAATGCAGAGTGCGGGAAGAATGATTAAAGGTTTACCGGGACGATAGAATACCAATGAGTAAATTTGCAAATGAGCAAATGAGTAAATAGAACAGCCAAATAAATACCAACTACAAAAATAAAAGCAGATGGAAAACTTAAACGACCTCAACTGGAGCTACAACGAATTTCTTGCTTTTGTGCTTGTGTTTGGTGCCGAAATGAATGTGCCTTTATCGAAAGAAGAACTGGAATTTATTCAGGAGCGCACAAAAATTGAAAACATTGGAAAGATTAAAGCGAAGGTGGACAGCGTAAACGATGTGGAAGGTTTGGAAGTGATTGAACAGTTCCGTCAAAAATATTTGACTACTGCTGAGGCAAAACAAAAAGCTAAACGCGATTTAGAAGAGTTGCTGAAAACCGAAGGCAAACACAGTTCGTTTGAAAAAGCTGCCGTGCATATTATTGAGAAGTTGATTTAATTTTCTGTTGTTGAAATATTCTTCTGCACCATGCAGACAGTATTCTATTTTTGAGTCCTCATGGAAAAATACTCACAACGCGGTGTAAGTGCCGGCAAAGAGGAAGTTCACGCTGCGGTGAAAGATTTATATCACGGGCTTTATCCAAAAGCTTTCTGCAAAATTTATCCTGATTACTTAGGCAACGATGACGCGTTTTGCAATGTAATGAGCAGCGATGGTAGCGGCACCAAATCTATTCTCGCGTATTTATATTGGAAAGAAACCGGAGATATTAGTGTGTGGCGCGGTATAGCGCAGGATGCTATTGTGATGAACTTAGACGATTTGCTGTGTGTGGGCGCTGCCGATAATTTTCTTTACACCAGCATTATCAACCGCAATAAAAATTTAATTCCGGGTGAAGTTATTGCCGAGATTATTAAAGGCAGTAAAGAATTTCTCGAGCGCATGAATGATTTTGGAGTGCGCATTCACGCTATGGGTGGCGAAACGGCCGACCTTGGCGATTGTGTTCGCACCACTACAGTAGATGCGACCATGAGCGTGCGCATGAAAAAAGAAAATCTGGTGCTAACCCAAAACATAAAACCCGGTGATGTAATTGTTGGGTTGGCGAGTTACGGCAAAGCGAGTTACGAAGAGGAATACAACAGCGGCATCAGCAGCAACGGTCTTACTTCTGCGCGCCACGATTTGCTCGCAAAGTTTTATGCCGAGAAATATCCTGAAAGTTTTGATGCCGCCATTAACAGCGCACTGGTTTACAGCGGCACAAAAAAAATGACCGATGCATTAGAGGGCACACCGCTCAACATTGGCAAAGCCGTTCTTTCGCCTACGCGCACCTACGCTCCTGTTATCAAAAAATTGCTTGCCGAAATTCCCGGGCAGGTGCATGGTTTGGTCAACTGCACGGGTGGTGCACATACCAAGGTTCTGCACTACATCGAAAATCTTCGTATCGTAAAAAATAATCTGCTGCCGGTTCCACCGCTTTTCAAATTGATTCAAAGCGAATCGAAAACCGATTGGAAAGAAATGTTCAAAGTGCTCAACTGCGGCACCCGTTTAGAAGTTTATGTGAATGAAACCAATGCTTCTACCGTTATTGAAACCGCAAAGTCTTTTGGTGTAGAGGCACAAATCATTGGCCACGTAGAAGCCGCTGAAAAGAACGAGGTGGTGCTCAAGAGTGAATACGGGGAGTTTCTGTATTCGTAGATTTCAAAAAAGCATTGCTGTAATAATTACCACAAAGCAGAAAGCCTGCTAATGTATTTCCATTCCAATAATTTGCCTCCCGAAGGATCTGGGAATACTCTCAATGGTTCTGAGAGCACTCCCGAAGGTCTTAGGAATACTCCCAACAGTTCTGAGAGCACTCTTAGCGGTAGTCAGAACACTCTCAGCGTTAATCAGAGTAATCTTATTACTCGTCAGAGCAGTCTGGAAGGTAATCAGAGTATTCTGAACACCAGTAAGAGCACTCTGAACGGTAATCAGAGCAATCGGGAAGGTAATCAGAGCACTCTTATTACCAATCAGAGCAATCGGAACGGTAATCAGAGTGATATTATTGGTGTTCAGAGCAATCTGAAATGGGGTAAAAAGCATAAAAACATGAATTTTTTCATGCTTTTGCCATGAAATAGAAGAAACCGAATAAAAAAAGAGGAACCCTGCCCGCGGAATTCCTCTTTGTATATTAAGAACCTAAATGGCTTACTCCACCACCAAACTCTTGGTAACTGTTTGCTTGTTTGCCTTCAATTGAACAGCATAAACACCCGTTGCCAAAGAAAGCGGCAAAGCTATAACCGGTTTACCGGGGTCGAGCAATTGATTTTTGCGATAGCATACTTTGCCCACCGCATCGGTAATTACAATTTCGGCCTGTTGAATAGTATTTACCTTTACATCTAAATTAAAATTGCCCTTGCTCGGGTTTGGGAAAATGCTGAAAACCATTTCGTTTTCAACTTCCTTTAAGCCCAAACAATTATCAACCCGCAGTTCAAATGAATCAACCGATGTGCAACCGAAACTATTGATGTATTGATACCAAATTTTGTTGTAGCCCACAAAAGCAGTAGCAGGGTCAAAGTTAGTGCCGCTTGCTCCTGTGCCGGAAAAAACTCCGCCCGTTGGCGAAATAAACGAAACCATAGAAACTGTAGCAGGGCTGTTACAGTAAATACTGTCGCCCACTGTTTTAGTAAGAGCAGTTTCGCCACCTACGTTTAACGTAACCGACTTCTGTGATACACAACCGGTGTTAATGCTTTCAATATACTGGTAAGAAACCGTCACCGCACCAACGCCTGCACTATTTGGATTGAAAACAGAATCGTTAGCCACCGATGAACCTGAATAAGTTCCCCCCGCAGGCAGAACAATACCGCCTAATGAAACAGCAGTTTCATCTACACAATAATTAAAAGGCCCTGCAGCAGCAGTAAGCACTACAGTATCCATAATATCAACGGGAAATTGAACGGTTGAAACGCAACTACCCGCATTCGTGTATTGGTAAGTAACGTCCACCGTTCCTACTCCCGCAGCCGAAGGATTGATATTAATGCCGCTTACACCACTACCCGAAAGCACACCGCCCGTTGGGGAAACATGCGTGTCAATATTTACAGGCGAAGCGTTTATACAATACTGCAAAGAAACGGGAGCAATAGTTATAGCATCGGTATCATTAGCCACTACATAAACCGAATCGCTGAATGCTTCGCAACCCGCATGAAGCGTTTTAGAAACCTTTACTTTATACCAACCTGTTTGCGGAACACTGAATTGATTGGAAGTAGCACCGCCAATAGAACCGTTTACATTATACCACTGATACGAAAGTGTATCGCCCTGCAAAGCAGTAAGTGTAATTGGTTTGCAGGCAGTAATAGTATCTGAAAGGGTAATGAATGCCGCTGGTTTGCAATCACTCGTTTCTGTAATCTTATAAATTCTTCCGGTAGCCGAAGAAGTAGAGCCACGATAAGAAACATACAACTCACCCAGATTATCTTCTCCAAATGAAGTGTATTGATAGTTGGTAAAATCCTGAAGCGTATCTACATCAAACGTATTAAAGCCCGTGCGTTTTATACTCCAGAAATTACCGCTGCAGTAATCGGTAAAAAGATATAGACCAAAAAGCTTTCCGTATTGCGTACCACGATAAACATAACCACCGTTGATAGCACAACTTGTGCCACCCGCCTGGGGTACTTCGTAAATAGGGTCGGTATAACCCAAACCTGTGCAACCCGTAAGGTTACAATTAGGGCAAGCATGCAAACCTTCACGGCATCTCCATCCGTAATTCTGTCCACCGGTGCTGTTGGCATCCTGAAAATCTATTTCTTCATAAGCATCCTGACCTACATCACCAATCCACATATCGCCTGTAATTTTATCGAAACTGCAACGCCAAGGATTGCGCAAACCATACGCCCAAATTTCGGGTTTGGTATTCGCCACACCTACAAAAGGATTTGAAGCAGGTACTGAATAAGAAGCCTGATTGGTTACATCTATACGAAGCATTTTACCAAACCACACATTTTTGTTTTGTCCGTTTCCGCCCACACCGTGGCTGCCATCAGGGTCACCGCCACTACCGCCATCACCTTCAGTAATATACAAATAACCATCGGGGCCAAACATTAAGTTGCCGCCATTATGATTCCACTCTAAATCGTGAAATGAAATTAAAACCTGCTCGCTGTTAGGGTCACCTTGCGAAGAATCGCCCGACATTACATGAAAGCGCGAAACACGAATTGAATCAACACCGGGACCGGTAGTATATTGAACATAGAAAAAACCATCCTGTTTATAGTTAGGACTGAAAGCAAGACCAAGCAAACCCTGCTCATCCTGCGCATTATTTACACGCGCATCAATATCGAGAAACGGAGTGGTTTGTTTTGTTCCGTCTTTGTAAAGAATTCGGATAAGACCTTTTTGCTCCACAATAAATAAACGTTGGTCGCCACAGGTTTTAATATCAACCGGGCTGGCATAAGAACCTGCCAATTGAATTAAACTCAACTGCGGCAATTGTGCCATAGCACAAATAGCAATAAGCGATTGAAGAATAAGAACGGAAAACTTTTTCATAAAAATTGGTTTGTTGTTTTCAGAATAAAAAAAACTTCTGCGGGTCGAAACTACACAGAAGTTTTATTTGAGGTGTTAAATTATTGGATTGTTATTGCACATAAATCATTCTGCTTCGACAGGCTCAGCATGACATAATTCTCTTGTCACCCTGAGCTTGTCGAAGGGTTACTCACTCTTCACAAATCGTTTACTCATCAGTTTGCCCGAATCATTTACACATACAAAATACATTCCCGCAGCAAGCGCACTAATGTCAATTTGGTTACTACCGGTTTCCAGTATTCCAATAGTAATGACTTCATTACCCATCAAATCTGTAATGCGCACATTGGTTTGCTGCTGTTCAGTCGAAATAAAAATACTATTCAGCGCAGGATTAGGATACAACTTCATGTTGGCGTTAAACTCTTCTTCCGAAAAGCCGAGAGGCAAATCGTTATCAATAATGTGGAGCGTGTAAGCAATAATATTGGTATGAATACCCGGAGTAAGGCAGGTAAGGTTAAAGTTAATTTCTTCGTTTCCTTCAATTGCAGCATCATCAATTAAGTGAACAATAGCACCCAGAGTATCGCCATTATCAGTTCTTACAGTAATAACTGTGTCGGTAAATAAAAAGTCAACACCGGGTGTAGCACTACCGGCATCAAGCGTTATACGCACCTGCACTGTAGAATCGGGGCAGGAAGCCGAATCGGAACAATAAGAAGAAAGAAGAACGGGCACCAGCACATCGGTATCTTTTTCTATACGGCTGAATCCCGCACCGTAAAAAGATACCGCCAGCGAATCGTTATCTAAAATGTAAAGCGTAAAAACAGAATCGGCAATCGCCACTCCGTTAGGGCTTACATACATTACACGAATAATTATTTTCTCGGTAGGCTCAACTACTACATCATCGTGCAGGACAATGTGCAAACTGTCGTAATGGGTACTGGAAGAAGTATCGGTGTTATAAGTACCACCGGCAAACTCATAATCAAAGTATGCGGGATAACCCTGAGTAGAAGTAGAAGCTACATCATCGCGAAACAAGGAATACTGAACCGTATAACCACTTTGATTTTCTACAATAGCACCAAAGTAGTATGTAGTAAACTGCTCTGTTATAGTATCGGAACCTTTAGTAAAACGTATAGTAGCCGGAATGTAAGGAACGCCCGTTCCGCATGGCGCGGTATGATGCGCGCCTAAAGAATCAAACATATCAACCGGAAAAGACTGCCACCAAAGCACCGCGCTATCCCAAATAGTATTGCCGTGATAGTGATAAAAACTGCGCACGAGCGTATGCTGGTCGGTAGAACCCGCGCCAACTGTCCAGCCATTTGCACCCGGGTCAACCCACGATTGACCGATCACATCAATGGTATCATTCAAATGCAAAAGGTAAACCGCATCGTTACCATCAAAATCGAAAAACGAAGAAGTAGCATCTGCCTGATTAGTAACCGTAGCACTTGCCGCTGAATTAGCAGCCACATAAACCGAATTAGCCGCAAGCGAACCTGTTAAACTAAAAACAGAACCTGTGCTACCGTTCTGCGATTTATAAATACGGTAATCACTCAAATCAATAGCGGCATTGGTAGGATTGTAAATTTCAAGCGCTTTATTGTTTGCACTTCCCTCAACATATTCACTGAAATACAAATCAGAACAATTACCGCTTGGCAAAGTTTCGTTATCAAGAATGTTGAGATGAAAAGTATCGTTAAGCAAACCTACACCGCTGGTGGTATTAATCAGTTGCAGCAGTACTGTTTCGGTCAACTCGTATTTATTATCATCAACAATACCCAGCACAATATTTCTGCTTCCTGTATCGCCTGCTAACCAGGTAATCGTTGTATCGGCAAAAGTAAAATCACTCACTGCTGTAGCTGTACTACCCGCTGCATTGAAGTGAAGCGTGGTGCTAACGTTTGCTGTGTTAATTGTGCTAAGTGTAACAGGTATGGTCACAGCTCCTGCGGTTTCATCGCGCGTAAACGAAGTGTAATCAATTTTTGCTTTAGAAGTATCGTTATCGGTAATCGTCACTGCATGTTGTCCGTTTGCTCCTATGGAAGCACCGTTGGTAGGAAACGCCAATTGGAAAGTAAACGATTCGTTTCCTTCCGCAATTGCATCATCGGTTAAAGTAACTACAATGTTTTGTGAGGCAGAAGAGCCCCCGGGAAAAGTTACCGTAACAGGAGCATAACCAAAATCAACTCCGCTGGTCGCAGTAGCACCGCCCATAATATTCACATCTACCGAAGTAGGATTAGCATCGGCATTTTGAATACTTACAGAAATAACCAACGTAGCAGTGCCTTCATTTACAATAGATGTTAACGAATCAAACTGCACTACAGGAACTGCGGCAAAGATTTTTAATGAAACAAGGAGAGCAAAAAACAGCGTACCTATTTTTTTCATGAGCATTTTTTGAAGAGCGTAAATGTGCTAAATAAACGTTGAAGGAAAAAGCTGTAAGAAAACTAAAACCTATTGTTTATCTTCGCCATTGCAACATCAAAAAATATTTTTTCCATGAAAAAGAAATTGCTTTTTCTAGTTTCGGTTCTGCTTCTTCAACTAAGCACTTATGCCTGCGGTGGTTTAAGCCAGGTAGTTTACTCCGGTGAAATTACTTACAGCCAAAGCCCCGTTAATCCGCTTACCTATACCGCTATCTTTACACTTGATTTTGATATTCTGGATAGTCTTCCTACTGATTCTATTTTGGTGAATTGGGGCGATGACCAAATCACTTCTGTTTTCGCCATCAGCAGTCGCGTTGACACTGCTGCGAAAAACTTTTTGGGTTACGAGCGTTACTTTACTCACGTGTATGAAGGCACACACACTTACGATTCTTACCCAGCAAGCGGAAAGTTTATTATTTCAGTAACTGCGCAGTATCGCATGGCCGAAGTGACCAATTTTTCTACCGGTGGTCAAAGTCCGCCTTTCTACATAGAAGCAGTTATTACAGCTGATACCACTCAGGGTTTTGTGAATCACCCTCCCGTACTCAATCTTACTACTGTTGGATTAACCACTTTAGGCAATACGTTTTACGATAACCTTTATCCTTATGACCAAGATGGCGACAGTATAGTTTTCGATATCATTACACCTTTGTTAGACCATGATTTACCGGTCTTCAACTATTACAACCCCGAATCGTATTGTCAAATACTAGGTGAAACAAGTCCTTACACTTTTGATCGTTCTACAGGCTCCATATCGTGGGCTAATCCATGTGGTCAGGGAATTTTTACCATTGCTACTATCATTCGTGAATATCGTAACGGGCGTTTGCTTAGCAGCAGCGTGCGCGATAAAAACATTTTCGTTGCAGAACATCATGGAACCGGCATTGAGGATGTAGCAAATAATACCATTCAGATTTTTCCGAATCCTGCATCTTCATTCATTCAGATAAAGACAGAACATCCCATCACTATTTCTATTACAAATGTATTGGGCGAAACAATTCGCAAACAGAACATCGCTTCACCTACAACAATTGATATTGCTGATTTCAGTAACGGTATTTATTTTGTTACCGATGAAAGTCATTCGTTTACTGCGAAGTTTGTGAAGGAGTAGTTATCAGCTTTTCTTCTTTACGCTAAACTCAAGCGGAAAAATAATTTTCACGCTCATGTTTCTTCCCTGATTCCATATACCACGTTTACCGTTCGCGTAGTTTATATCTAAGTATTTGAAACGACTCAAATGACTTTGATAGGCAGTATTAGTTAAGTTTTCAGCAGCTACAACAAACGTAAAGACCTTTTGCTTACCTGAAGCATACAAATCAAATCCAGCACTTGCACCAAGCAAAGCATAATCGGGAGTAGGCGTTTCGGTATTGTTTTGTAGTAGCACATGATTTTGCGCGAAATAATAATCGAAGTGCACGCCCGCAAACAAACCACGAATAACATCGCCTGTTTTAGGAATATCAAAACGCAATTCGCTTCGGTAATGCGCAGGCGGAGTGAACGGAAGATATTTGGCACTGTCTGTTTGATGCATGTTAATTGCGTACACATAACCAAATGAATTTTCGAAATGCAACCAGTCAGCAGGATGTGGATGAATATCCATCGTAAGTTCAGCGCCCGTAAGCAAAGCATTGTTTTGTTTGAACTGAAAAGCAGTGAGCAAATTGCCGTCAGTAGTTTGTCGAAGACTATCACCACCGTTTACGCTGTTTAGTTTTTCAATGTAGATGAAATTCAAAATCGTGTTTTCAAAAACATCGAGGTTCACATTCACATGCTCACTCGAATAAGAAACGCCAGCATCAAGCTGATAACTCGATTCGGGCTTCAGATTTGCATTGCCATACTCGTAACGAAAAGTTCCTTCATGGCTTCCATTGCTTGCCAGTTCTGCCGCCACAGGCGTTCGAAAACCTTTTGCTGCATTGAGTTTAAGCACCCAACTTTCATCGGGTCGAAATGAAAGTCCAATGCTTCCCGAAAAATTGTAGAAGGTTTTTTTCAAATCGGCAAAACGCTCAACGCTATCATCAACCAAACTTTGCGAATGATAAAACTGCTGGTCGAAACGCAAACCTGCCTCAAACAATATTTTTTTGAAACGCTTTTGTGTCATCGCAAAAATGCCGTAGTTAAAAATATTGTAAGCAGGAATCAAAACCTCAGCACCTTTGTTCATACTTAACTGATACATTCCACTGATGCCGAAACTTGTGTTCCATTCTTTCATTTCGGGTAAATGATATTGCACATCGAGCGTGGCAGTATGCATTTGAAAATGCAAACCCGCAATAGCAGGATTCAATACATCACCAAATTCTCTGCGCTCGTTCATTTGCCATCCTGCGTTCACTACCACACTTCCTCTGCCAATAAAAATTTTATTCTGAATAGAAACCCGATGATGATTGATGCGTTGATTTGGCGTAAAAATTTTGTAATCGTTTAAATCATTTTTGCTTACCGGTACAGAATTCACAGTAGAATCGTTGAGCGCAACATCGTGCAAAAAGTTTCCGCTGCTATCACGCGCGCCTTCATTAAAACCGATTTGCTGATTAAACGTGCTGAAAGAAATATTCGAATAGCCCCAGCTTTTTGAAAAGCCCAAACCGCCATTCATGTTCCATTCTTTAAAACCGCTGTTCCAAACTTTTCCATCGTAGCGATTGCTGTAATCTCCCGCAGTTTTATTGCTTCCGCGAATGTTCCAGTTAACGCCATTGATATTTCCGGCAGTCATCAAACTCGAACTAATCAAATTATTGTTCGATTGATAATTAATCAAAGCATTCAATGCAATCTTTCCTTCTGCCACGGGTTCGTGCGGAAGGAAATTGATAACACCAGCAATAGCGTCACCACCATACATCAAACTTCCCGGACCACGCAAAATTTCTACTCGACCAACACTCGCTTCATCAATTTCAATTCCGTGTTCATCGCCCCACTGTTGTCCTTCTTGTTTAAAACCATCGTTTAGCGTAACAACCCGATTATATCCAAGTCCTCTAATAACAGGTTTTGAAATTGCCGCACCTGTTGAAATGGAAGAGACACCCGGTAGTTTCGAAATAGCATCTACAATATTGGTAGCCGTAGTTGCCTGTAAATCTTTCTCGTTGATTAAAGTAATTGCCACAGGCGATTCTTTTACCTCGGTTGCTTTTGAAACGCCCGTCACTACCACATCGCTCAATTCAGCAGCAGTTGAGGAAATTGAAATTTGAATTGCTGTATCGCGAAAAAGTTTGAGCGGAAGATTAAGCGAAGCATAGCCCACATACTTTATGTTGAGCAAATAATTTCCAGCAGGCAAATTGGTGAACGAAAAATTACCGTTTATATCAGTTGTGTTACCGCGTTTTAATTCAGGAATCGACACAGCTGCGCCTTCGAGTTTTTCGTTGGTGGCTTTATCTTGAATAGTTCCGCTTAGTTTTATTTGAGAGTTTGCCATTGAGGTGAACAAGCACATCAATAGCAATAAAATATTTTTCATTGCATCAGATTTTATAAAAAGAAAAAAATAATAGCGCGTAAATGCGCTGATAGAAACGGATTAAACCAACGTTGGCGGACCGCGCAATGAAAGCTGAAGAGAGGAAGACAGAAGATGAATCGACTGATAGCCATCCATCTGTTTTGCTTCGGAAAAAACTAAAGAGGCATTTTCAGTTGCAAGAATTTCATCGGTAAAAAAAGAAACATCAAACTTGCAAACAGAACAGCGCGAATGTACGTCTTGACTGTGTAAGTGATTTTGGCAATGCTCATCCGTTTCATGATGCTCGGCAAACAGAAAGTGAGTTTCGCGCACGCTTACAGTAAACAATACAATTGCCGTAAAGACAAAAGCAAAAATTTTCTGTATGAAAGAAGTGCGTTTCATTCGCTTCAAAAATAATTACTTTCAATTACCGAACAGTTATCAATTATGAAAAGAGAACTCGTTTTAATTCGTCACACCAAAACCAATCTGGCTGAATTAGGTCAGCGCGATTTTGATCGCGCACTTAGAAAAGATCGAACAGATGATGCCGAGAACATGGCGAATCATTTAAAAGAACTCGGGCTTCAACCCGATTTAATTTTGTGTTCGCCTGCGTTGCGCACCAAACAAACCGCTGAATTCTTTTGCGAGAAACTGAAATACGATTTCAACAAAATTGTTTTTGATATGCGCCTGTATGAATCAAGTGCCGAAGATTATCTGGAAGTTGTTCGTGAAACCCATAAGGAAATTGAAAAGTTGATTGTTATAGGTCACAATCCGAGTATCACTCTTTTTGCCAATCATTTTCTAAAAAAAGAGATTGATATTGTGCCAACCACCGGAGTAGTTTGGTTAGAATTCGAAAATGATGATTGGGAACTTCAACGAAAAACGCCTTGCCAACTCAAGCAATTTTTAACTCCAAAAACAATTTAAGGCAGTTAGCTGCGTTAAATAATTGCAATGAAAAAACTAAAAGCAGTTCTTCTTCTTTCTCTCGCACTAATCCTCTTTGCATCTGAATCATGCAACGTAAAAAAGGACTGTCGTGGTCGCACTAAACACCGCTTATCCAATGGCATTTGGATATGAACCTTGCGTTAAATTTTTACTACAGCTGATTTAAATCGTTTTACTCTCTCGGGTATTCTTCTATTTTAGTGGCAGACCACGACTATGGCAAAGAAGAACAGGTTAATAAACCGCGAAATAAGCTGGCTGAGTTTTAATGAACGTGTATTGCAGGAAGCTACGGATAATTCTGTTCCTGTGTTGGAGCGTTTGCGTTTTCTCGGAATTTTCAGCAACAATCAGGATGAGTTTTTTCGTGTGCGTGTAGCCACCGTGAAACGAATTTCTCAACTCGGTAAAAAGGTGCGCGATGTGTATAGCAAACCCAAAAAGGTTTTGCAGGAAGTGCATGATGAAGTTGTGCGTCAGGGAAAACGCTTTGATGAAATTTACAACTCTGTTCAGCAAGAGTTAAGGCGCAACAAAGTTTTTATCATCAACGAAACGCAGCTTACTAAAGCGCAGGGCGAGTTCGTGAAAAATTATTTCGGTGAGCACGTTCGACCTTCGCTTGTGCCTATTATGCTCAACCAGGTTAAGCAGTTTCCATATCTGCGCGATAAAGTAATTTACCTTGCCATTAAACTCACCAACGGAAAAACAAAGCAGTATTCGTTGGTGGAAGTTCCTTCTGATTCTACTGATAGATTTGTGATTCTTCCTTCTCACAATCAGAATCAATACATCATTTTGCTCGATGATATTATTCGTTACAATTTACCCGAAGTGTTTTCAACCTTTCAGTTTAAAACGATTGAAGCTTTCACCATCAAAGTAACGCGCGATGCCGAGTTGGATATTGACAATGATATTTCGCAAAGCTTCATTGATAAAATTTCAAAAGGTGTAAAGGCAAGGCAGAAAGGAAAAACGGTTCGCTTTGTTTACGACAATCGTATTTCGCGCGATTTACTTGCTTTCATTAAATCGAAAATGAAGTTGCAGGATTTAAATAACCTGATTCCCGGTGGTCGTTATCACAACTTCAAAGACTTCATGAATTTTCCGAGAGTGGGTGATAAAAATCTGCTTTACGAAAAACAAAAACCACTCGCTCATCCTCTTCTGCCTATCAATAAAAGCTATTTCGAAGTCTTGAAGAAGCAAGATGTAATGCTTCACTATCCTTATCAAAATTTCGCGCACTTCATTGAATTAATACGCGAAGCGGCAATTGACCCGAATGTAAAGAGCATCAAAATCACCTTGTACCGCGTGGCGCGAAATTCACGTGTGGTAAACGCATTGATTAACGCAGCAAAGAATGGAAAGCATGTAGTTGCCGTGGTAGAAGTGCAGGCACGCTTTGACGAAGAAGCTAACATTCGCTGGGCAAAACAATTACAGGACGAAGGCATCCAAGTAATTTACGGTGTGCCAGGTTTGAAAGTGCATGCAAAACTTTGTTTGATTTCGCGCAACGAAAACGGAAAGAATGTTCGATACGCAAATCTCACTACAGGAAACTATAATGAATCCACTTCACAGGTTTATTCAGACGATGCACTTTTTACTGCCGATACAAAAATCACCAATGAGGTAGAACACACCTTTGAATTTTTTGAACGCAATTACAAAGTGCATGCGTTTAAGCATTTGATTCTTTCTCCGCTTTCCACACGCAAAAAATTTCTGCGTTTCATTGAAAATGAAATTGACGTTGCACAAAAAGGAAAACGCGCTTCCATTTTTTTAAAGATGAACAGTTTGGTAGATGAAGAAATGATTGAGCAACTCTACAAAGCATCGAAGGCAGGAGTAAAAATCAGGATTATTGTTCGCGGCATTTGTGCGCTTGTTGCTGGTGTAGAAGGCATGAGTGAAAACATTGAGGTCATCAGCATTGTAGATAAATATCTGGAGCATTCACGCATTTTCATTTTTGAAAATGAAGGCGAACCTCTTTACTATTTTTCTTCTGCCGATTGGATGACACGAAACTTAGATTCACGTATTGAAGTAAGCTGCCCTGTTTACGACAAAAAAATTCAGAAAGAAATTCGTGATACCATGGAAATACAGTGGAAAGATAATGTTAAAGCCCGCGTGATAGACCCGCTGTTAAAAAATGAACACCGCGTTTCGTTAAACAAAAGACCTGTGCGCTCGCAGGAAGCTATTTACAACTACCTCAAGAAATAAGTTCAGGATTTATCTCTTGCACATTCTCACGTTGAAAACTCCTCTTTCAACTTCTCTTCGGTGAAACTACTTTTCGAAAAAATTATTCCTCTTGGAAATAAAGCGGTTTGCAGCTATTGACATCGGTTCCAACTCAGTTCGTTTGCTGATTGAAAATGTTTTGCAAAATGGCGAAGGTCCTATCTTCAAAAAAAGCGCACTCATTCGCGTGCCTGTTCGCTTAGGCGGTAATGCTTTTCAAAATCACAACATTCCTGAAATTACAGTTAGGCAATTGGTGGATACTATGATTGGCTTCAAACATCTCATGCGTGCAAACGGAGTTATTCATTACAAAGGTTGCGCAACTTCAGCCATGCGCGAAGCCAGCAACGGTGCGCAAATTATCAAGCGCATACAAAAAGAAGCAGGCATCAACATTGAACTCATCAGCGGAAATACCGAAGCGCATATCATCTTCAATAGTCAAATTGCCGTACGCGAAAAGATGGCAAAGAACTGTGTGTTTGTAGATGTGGGTGGTGGCAGTACTGAAATAACCGTTTTCAAAAATGGAAAAGTGGATTGCGCAAAATCATTTCGCATAGGTACAATTCGCTTGTTGCAAAAAACTGTTTCGAAAGCCGAGTGGAAGAAAATGAAAGACTGGCTGCACGATAAAACCCTGCACATGCGCGAAGTGAGTATGATTGGTTCAGGCGGAAACATCAACCGCATTTCTAAAATGGCTCAGCTAAAAACAGATAAGCCACTCACCTTCGATAAACTCAACGATATAGTTGAAGAGCTGAAGGAATATAGCTTTGACGACCGCATCAAAAAATTTGATTTAAATCCTGACCGTGCCGATGTAATTGTTCCTGCGGGAGAAATTTTCTTAACTATTATGAAGTGGATGAAAGCTGAAAAGATTTTTATTCCTAAAGTTGGTTTAGGCGATGGAATTGTGCGCGAGGTTTACAAGGAGTATTTAAACGGAAAGAAAAGCAGTTTCTGATTTCTCCTCTCCTATTGTATCACCAACTTTTTCACCAAGCTTTTGTTTGCCGAAGTAATTTGCACGGCATACAACCCTTTTGGCAATGAAGAAACATCAACCGTTTGCTGATTGCTTTGTAACTGAACTTTTTTGAGCAACGCACCTTCTGTATTGAAGAATGAAAGTGTAAACGCTTCATTCATTTTCGGTTTAATCATTTGCAATGTGCCATGAACCGGATTCGGATAAAATAAAACAGCTTGCTCTGCTCGTTGCTCTTCAATTCCAGTAATAACAACCCGAAGCGCGACAGTAGCCCAATCACTGCAACCGAGTGAATCGGTATATGTGTAAGAAATAATGTGCGTGCCTACGCCCGCAGAGTCGGGATAGAAAATATCTCCGTTCACTCCATCACCTGAATACACGCCCCCTGGAGGAGTTCCACCTGTAAGTAATACGCCAGAACTTCCTAAAGGAATAGTGCCGTTAGAAAAATTAAAACTTACATCAGGCAACGTGTCTATACGAAGCGTTAGCGCAATTACACTATCGCAGCCGTAAGTAGTAGTGAGGGTATGATAATAAGTGCCTGCTACATCTAACGTATCTCCATAGAAAGGAAATGTCGCTCCCGGACAAGTATAAACAAGTCCAGCAGAGCCTGTTGAAAAACATCCGCTGTAGATATCGCAAATCTGAATTTGCGAAGTAAGTATGCTACCTGATTCAAAATCACTCGTTAGCGGCAAGAGCATTTTAGCTTTAATGGTTCCTGCATTTCCACTGTTAGCAGAAAGAAAATTTGAATTTCCCCAAGGGTCGTTACCGCTGTATGCCGCATAAATATTTCCAAGGTCAGAGACAAACGAAGCATTCGGCTCACCAATATTTATATTCTGTACATTTTTCTTTGAAGGAATTCCTCCGCAACCGGGATTGCAGATGAACGAGCTTCCACAACCGCCAATGGTTAAATAATTCCCGTGCTTATCGGGCGAAGCATAAACCGTATCCACTCCGCTCGGAACTAAAGCGCTCTTGTAAGGAAGCGTTTCTACATGTTCGCACAACGTACTTGCATGTGAAACAGTTTGAATTGTTCCGCCCATCCAATGCTGCATGTCAGTATCATACATCCATCCTGCCACCGTATCTGCTCCAATATATTTCAACGAAAAATTAAATCCTTCCACATCGGCAGTGTGTCCTGCTGCACCGCAATCTTTTCCATAGAGCAAAGCAGTATTCACTTTTATTAATGGTGCATACCATATCATTCCAATAGACAAACCCTTCTTTGGAACAATGGCAGTAGGATGAATGAGCACCGAATCAAGACTGTTTGAAAAAGTGTATTGCTGCGGCAAAGGATAAATGTGACACACAATTAAGTTGGAATCACCCGTGCCGTTCAAGGCAGGGCCGGGACAACTTTCATCATCAAATTGAATAACAGTGGGCATGAAATAATTGAGCAATTGTTGTTCCAATGCGTCATCCATTCCATCAGCATCATTATCAACTATCGAAGGAATGCTTACCGTATCTACTCCACCGCATCGGCTAACAACTACAACATTTTGCTGCGCAGAAATTGTAAAAGACAAAAGACTAAACGCGACAAGCAGAAATTTGAATTGATTTTCCATTGAGTAATTAAGATGATTTTAAGAAGCTACTTCTAATCCATACTCCTGCAACTTGCGGTAAAGCGTTGTCAATCCAATTCCCATCAATCGCGCTGACTCAGTTTTATTATTACTTGTGTGCCGAAGCACTTTCATAATATGCTGACGTTCTATGTCGGCTAAGTTGAAAGTAATTTGCGTATCGCTTACAGGTGAGGTAAAATCAAAAGGCAAATGTTCAGGAAGTAATTCGCCTTCGCAAAGAATCATTGCGCGCTCAATCACGTTCTTCAGCTCACGAATATTTCCTTTCCACTGATGTTTCTTCAAAGCTTCCATAAATTCCTTACCCATCTTCGGAATTTTCATAGCTGCTTTGGTGGCGTGATACTTCAAATAATATTTCACCAGCGCTTCCAAATCTTCCATGCGTTCGTTTAGCGATGGCAATTGAATTTGAAAAACAGACAAACGATAAAATAAATCAGAACGAAAATTTCCTTTGGTTGATTCCACTTCAAGATTGCGATTGGTAGCCGCAATAATGCGCACATCTACCTTCGTTGGCTTCGAATCACCTACTTTGTAAAACTCCTGCGACTCCAACACACGTAATAATTTTGCCTGCAAGTCAATATTCATTTCACCAATCTCATCTAAGAAAATAGTTCCTCCGTTTGCCTCTTCTAAAAATCCTCGCTTGTCTTTTATAGCTCCTGTAAACGCCCCTGCTTTGTGACCGAATAATTCGCTCTCTAAAATCTCTTTTCCAAACGAACTACAGTTAACCGCCACAAAAGGTTTCAACTTTCTTTTGCCCGCATAATGAATTGCCTGCGCAAAAACTTCCTTTCCCGTTCCTGTTTCTCCAAGCAACAAAACGTTCGCATCAGTTTGCGCCACTTTATTGGCAAGTGTTTTTGATTTTTCTAAAGCAGCCGATTCGCCAATAATATTTTCGAAACTGTATTTTTCTGAAACGGTTTTTTCCAATTGATAAATGCGTCTTTGCATTTCCGATTTTTCAATCGCTTTATTTAAAAGAGGAATCAATCGTTTGTTATCTGTGCCTTTTACTAAGTAATCAAAGGCACCGTTCTTCATGCTCTGCACTCCGTCTTCAATACTTCCGTGACCGGTGAGCACAATAATTTCAATGAAAGGGAATTTCGATTTGATTGTTTCCACCAACTTTACTCCGTTGTAATCGGGCAGGTTGACATCGCAAAGCACTGCGGCAATTTCTTCTTTGTCTAAAATTTTCAAACCTGTAGTAGCATCATGCGCTGGCTGGGTTTGGAAACCTTCTTTCGAAATGATGCGCGAAATGAGTGATAAAAACTCAGGGTTGTCTTCAATAATAAGGATAGAAGAATTCATACAACAAATATGTGCATGATAAATTCAAAAAGGTACCACAATACTAACGCAGTGTTGTGCATTGAATACGCTAACAGGTTTTAGCTTGTCTGCTAAAACTTACTGCACTACAATCTTTCTCGACAGATGTTTGCCATTCGAAACAAAATTGATGAAGTACATTCCTTTTGCCAATTCGCTTGAAGGTATTGTTACAAAGTATTTCGATGAACCATTTACATGAAACTCACGAATAGTTCTTCCTGAAATATCGCTCATCATAATTACACCATCCGCATCCTGATTCAAATCAATTTGAATATTGATTAACTCTTTAGCAGGATTTGGAAATACATTCATAGCAGCATCAAGCAAATTCAAATCAACCATGCCTGTATTATGAACGGGTTCAACTGGCGGAACTTTATATGGATTTGAACCCAAGCTATAACCAACAGTAAATTCATAATGAATGTTTGCCCCAAATTCGCTCGTGAAATTCTTTGATACAGCACCAGTCATTTTGTAAAGCTTAATCAAGCCCGTTGTTTCGTAACAAGGGTCGCTCGGAGGACAAGGCGGGTCTTGCTGATTTAAAAAGAACTTCAATCCATCACCACAACCCCAACTCACATTGTCGTAGTCGTTCATATCAAAAGTATAACTGCCGGGAGCTAAATGAAGCGTATCGCGCAAAATCGTATTTACAGGAAATGTGGTTTTAATATCCATAGTATCTCCATCTTCGTTCTGAACAATGTACCAATTTTCTTCAGGATGATTATTGGTTTTAAAATAAATGAAGAAAACAGAATCAAGTTTCGGGGTCATTTCAAAACTTGATTGCAACTTATTGTTGTAAGCATATTCATCAGGAACCTGATTGGGCCATTTGGCTTCTGAATAAAATACTCTGTCGGTTGTATCCAAACCGCCCCAGTCAAAAGCAGGCAAAGTAATTTGCTCAGTTTCAAATGGCGCAAGATTTCCGTGCCATTCATAATACCATTTGCTGCCACCTTTCACCCAATAAGAAATCTCGGCATAAGCAAGGTTATTGCTTCCCATATTTTTGATTTTCACTTTTGGTTTAGTGCTTATCGGATTCCAATGCAGATACGTCTTATCAGAATTAGGCGCAATGATTTCTTCCATTTTTACATCATTCACTTTTTGCGAAGTGTAAGTAATCAAGTGTGCAGAGATTCCGTAACCCGCACCTTGTCCACCTTGAATAGTAAAATCATCAAAGTCTAAATCGAGAGTAACATTTTGTCCCGCTGTGATGTAAGGTGAAATATCCGTTTCATAAATAGGAACTTTATCGCCCGGGCACCAGTTAGCGCGGTGAAAAATCCAGGTGCCGCCTTGTGGCGAAACAGGATTTACATCGCAATCATCTTTCCAAAGTAAGTGACTATAAACTTCTGCATTATTCACTTTTATAAAAAAAGTATGCGGGTCAAATTCTCCCTGCGAACCATGCCCTGTCATATTCACAATTACTTTTGCTGAAGTAACATTGCTGTCAATGAAAAAAGTTTTTGCAGCTACCTGCGATTCAAAATCTGTTGAGTTGGCATAACCGTAATAGCTATGATAAATCTCGCGCACACTTTGCACGGTTCGTGTTGGCGGTCCTTCGATAAACATGAAAGTAACTGTTGCAGTAAATCCATCGCTCCATCCATCGTAATGCACACGAATAGCTACCGAGTCTTTTAAAAATTCTGCGTAGTCTGTAACATCATAGTAGAACGGCTGATTCCACGCACGGTTAAATCCCTGCTGGTTTGCGTCCATGTATGTTCCGTAAGGAGTGATCAATCTTCCTGTTTCTATATAATCAACATGCTCAGTATATGCCCATGTAGTATCGTGTTGTACTGTGTCTATAGCAGTAATGCTTGAATCAAGTGCACCGCTTTTCTTCCCAAGGTCTGCATTAACAGTATAATCCCAATGCGAGCAAGGCGTGTCGCATCCTAAGGTAAATGTCATCAGAATTTTCTGATAAGTTTTTCCTGAGTCAGGTATAACCGTCCACATATCATAATTCTTTGGCGGGCTTTTAAGTTTTGTTTTGGAATGTGTAACAAGAATGGTTGTATCACCTATAGCAGCAAACGAAACTGCATTGAAAAATAATACACTTATAAAGCAGAGAAGAAATTTATTCATGATTGAAATTTGAGTGGTGAAAGTAATGAAATAGAAGAAGGCGTAAGCCTTAAAATTTGCCGGTTTGTTCCCACAACTCAATTTTATTTCCTTCTATATCCATGATATGAATAAACTTTCCGTAACTCTCGGTATCCAGCGAATCCACAATAGTTACTCCTTCCTTCTTTAGCTCAATCACCAGCGCTTCCAAATTGTCAACACGGTAATTAATCATAAAATCTTTAGTAGAAGGTTCGAAATATGTAGTGGTTTCTTTAAACGGACTCCATTGCGTACTCGCAGCTTTTGTAGAATCAAAACCTTCATACCATTTAAAAAGCACTCCATATTTATCTACCTCAAAACCTAAATGTGTTTTATACCATTCCTTAATTGCTTTAGGGTCTTTGCATTTAAAAAATACTCCGCCTATTCCTGTTACTTTTTTAATTGGAGTTTGGTTTGGTGGCGAAATGATGGTTTTGAAACCAAAGCCGAGTGCAAATGAAGTGGCAATAATTAAAAGGAGAAGTGTAGCTTTTCTCATAGTGCTTTTTTTGTGTGAATTAAAAACAAAAAACCCTCGCATACAATGCAAGGGCTTTTATAGGGGTTAACCAAAAACTTTATTCTGCTGTTTCTTCAACAGTTTCTTCTACTGCCGGTGCAGCTACAGGAATCTTACTGTCAACTTTAATAGTTACATGATTGCTTCTTTTGCGCAAACGGTAAGCACGACCTTGTGGTGCCGGTAAAAAACGCTTAAGCATAGTGCCTGCATTCACCTGAATTTCTTTTACAAACAAATCGTTGTCCTCAGGACGTAATTCATTTTTTTGCTCCCAGTTATTGATAGCGCTCTTCAGCAACTTCTCCAACTTTCCTGATGGTTCCTGTTTGCTGAATTTCAAAATAGTCAACGCATCGTAAACTTTTTTTCCGCGAATAAGGTCAGCCATCAAACGCATTTTACGTGTTGAGGTTGGGTTATTTCTTAAATGTGCTACTGCTTCCATGATTTTGGATTTATGTATTTGTCTGAATACTTTTTACTTAATACTTCTACTACTTAACTTTTTTAGAGGCGTGTCCTTTGAAGATACGCGTTGGTGAAAACTCACCTAACTTGTGCCCTACCATATTTTCAGTAACATATACCGGAATAAATTTGTTTCCGTTATGAACTGCGAAAGTAAGACCAACCATTTCAGGTATTACCATTGAACCGCGACTCCATGTTTTAATTACACCTTTCTTTCCACCGCCATTAGCTTTTTCAACTTTCTCAGAAAGTTTGAACTGAATGTAAGGACCTTTTTTTATTGAACGTGCCATGTCTTAATTAGATTTTTTTGATTGATTATTTGCTTCTTCTTTGAACAATAAATTGCGAAGTCTTATTCTTAGGAGTACGTGTTTTGTATCCCTTCGCCTTAATGTTATTTCTTGAACGTGGGTGACCTCCAGATGCACGTCCTTCTCCTCCTCCCATCGGGTGATCAACCGGATTCATCGCCACTGGTCTGTTTCTCGGTCTGCGACCTAACCAACGTCTGCGACCCGCTTTACCGAGGCTTTGAAGATTATGGTCAGCATTAGAAACGGTGCCTATAGTAGCCACACAAGTCATCAATATTTTTCTGGTTTCGCTTGAAGGCAATTTTACGATAGCGTATCTGTCTTCTTTAGCTAAAAGTTGCGCTGAAGTTCCTGCGCTTCTT
>CANJRM010000009.1 GCA_947476645.1 Bacteroidota bacterium | reverse complement strand
CTGCTCCAAGAGCGGCAACGCCTGCACCAAGTGCTGCAATTCCGTAACCGATTCCAAGACCTTCTGCTAATAATACTGTGTTAAGCATGTTGTTTGATTTTAAAAGTGAATGAAAGAGTTGAATATTTTAATTAATGATGTCCTTCTTCTAATGCGTTCCCGAAATACATAGCGCTCAACAACGTAAACACATACGCCTGTAAAAACGCAACCAGCAATTCGAGCAATCCCATAAATACGGTAAAAGCTACTGATACCACACTTACTCCCAATCCTGCTCCAGCACTCATTTCACCAAAAATGAAAATCATAGCGAAGAACGAAAGTGCAATGATGTGACCTGCGGTCATGTTCGCGAACAATCGTATCATCAATACGAATGGTTTTAAGAACACGCCAAGAATTTCAATAGGAGTAAGAATAATCAACACCGGTTTTGGAACGCCCGGCATAGCGAAAATGTGATGCCAGTAATGTTTGGTTCCATTGATGCTGGTGATTACAAAAGTAATAACCGCCAATACCATTGTGAAGGCGATGTTTCCTGAAAGGTTTGCTCCGCCCGGCATAATCGGAATTAAGCCCAATAAATTGTTGAACAGAATTAAGAAGAACACAGTTAATAGGTAAGGAACAAATTTTTCATACTTTTTGCCGATGCTTGGTTTAGCTACTTCATCGCGAATAAAAATGATGAGCGGTTCAACAAACGATTGCATTCCGCTTGGTGCTTTGTTCGGGTTCTTTTTGTAAGCGTTTGCTACAGAAAGAAAAATCCAAAGCAAACAGGTAACACTGAACAGCAATGTTGCCACGTTCTTGGTAATAGAAATGTCGTAAATGTTTTTGTTAGCGGCTTCGTCCACTTCACCTGCTTCGTTTAAGGCAACGATGTGGCTATTTTCTTCGAGAAGTTTGTATTTGTATTTGCCTTCTACAGTTTCTTCACCATGGTGAAACTTGCCTGAAGAGAAAATATCCAATCCTTTATCAGTATAAAGAATAACGGGTAACGGAAGAGCTACTGCGTGCTCACCTTCGCCAAACAAATGCCATTCGTGATTATCGCTGATGTGTTCAATAATCAATTTACCGGCATCGAATTTCTTTTCAGTTTTGGCTTCGGCATTTTCAGTTGTTTCTTCAGCAAATGCCGAAACAGAAAAAGTAGCTAAAATAGCGATGAAAGCCGCTGTGAGTATATGTTTGAAGGGTGATTTTGGAGTATTGTTCATGACCGTTTTTCAAAAAGCGGTGCAAACATAAAAGAATATGGGAATTGAGGAAATGATTGAGAGAGAAAAAGTGACGACTATGCCTTTATAGCATTTCGAAGGCGAACGCACTTTTCTAAAAGATTTTCGAGTTCGCTAAGTGGCAACATATTAGCGCCATCACTAAGCGCAGATTTTGGGTTTGGATGCGTTTCAATGAACAAGCCATCAACACCAACAGCAATTGCGGCTGCACAAAGCGTTTCTATTAATTCGGGCTTACCACCCGTTACCCCTGTCGAAGTATTGGGCTGTTGTAAACTATGCGTGGCATCCAGTATTACAGGCACACCAAATTTTTGCATCAAAGGAATATTTCGAAAGTCAACAACAAGGTCGTTATAGCCGAATGTAGTGCCTCGTTCTGTAAGAAGAATATTTTGATTGCCTGTGCTTCGCACCTTCTCCACTGCAAAGCCCATACTATCCGAAGAAGCAAATTGACCTTTCTTGATGTTGACGCCCTTTCCGCTTTTTCCTGCGGCTAGGAGCAAATCGGTTTGTCGACATAAGAAGGAAGGTATCTGAAGATAATCGGCTACCGATGCCACTTCGTTAACTTCATGCGTTTCGTGTATGTCGGTTAATACCGGAATGCCGAAATGGTTTTTTACATCTGCTAAAATGCTAAGTGCTTTATCAAAATCAATTCCCGTAAATGATTTAACGCTGGTGCGATTTGCCTTTTTGAAAGAGCTTTTAAAAATGTACTGAATGTCAAGTTTTTTGCAAAGCGCAGAAACAGTTTCCGCTACTTCGAAACAAATTTCTTTGTTCTCAATGGCGCAAGGACCCGAAATAAGAATCAGTTTTTTATTCGCTGGCATAATTGGCAAACAGTATTTTTTCGCTCTACTACTTTTTAGTTCCTAAATAACCTCCGTGGTGACGCTTCAGAAATTCCTCTTTGGTAAAACCTATTTCTTCCATTACCAAAACACACAACACATCGCCTAACGCCAACATGGCAGTAGTAGATGAAGTGGGTGCCATACCCAAAGCACACGCTTCTTCCACTTTACCAATTGAAAGTGCCACATCGCTCATTTGTGCGAGTTCAGAATCTAAATGCGCTGTGATGGTAATTACTTTAAATGCGGAAGAGTGCAAGGCTCTCGCAAGTTGAACCAACTCTACTGACTCTCGTGTTTTACCCGAGTTTGAAAAAATTAGAAGTATGTCGTTGTTGTCAATTAGACCAAGGTCACCATGCTGTGCCTCACCGGGATGAAGATATACTGCGGGTGTGCCGGTAGAAGAAAAAGTAGCGGCAGTTTTGCGCGCAATAATTCCTGCTTTGCCAATGCCGCTGCAAACCACCTTGCCTTTTAACCCTGCAAGCAAATCAACTGCCGTCAATAGACTTTCGCTGAGCGGTATATTTTTTACCGCTTCGCTTTCTGCGAGAAGAATTTCACGGGCACGTTTCAGTTTATCAGACATGATGTTTTATTAAACGGCAAATCGCAAATAAATTTCAATGATGCTGCGAAGAAAGAATATTTGAGATGATTTATTTTTGGGTTTACTGCTTTGCAACCACTTCAGATTTCTCAACACGCATGCCGAAACTTTTGATGTAGCCCAGCGGATTCACCCGCATATCCTGCGAAATTTTGAAACTGTATCTGCCTATTTCCGGAAAGAAAGCGTTCTGCTGAATAGGAATCTGAATGTCGCAGTTATCGCCAAGGCAATCGCCATTCCAATGACCATCGGGTTCTGAAAGAACAAGGTTCACTCTTTTTTCAAACTGTTTTCCATCAGGAAAAGTGGTTTCAATTTTCACCCACATGTTTCGCCATTCAAAATTGAATGAGTGACGAACGCTGAGCAGAATATTATAGTTGACAGTGGTGTCCTTAATTTCAACACCGAAAATTTTTGCATCGGCATAATTCCATTGGTCGCTTTTGAATACTTCATTTTTTTCAAGCACAACATTTTTATCGCACGAAACCAGCAATGAGCAAATGAGCAAATGAGCAAATGAGTAAATGAAAAACTTAGGAGAGAATTTCATGAGTTGTAATTGTCGCGTTGCCACTTTATTTTCTCTTGTCGCGGTTTTGAGAGTTGCCTTTTCCTCCTCCGCGATTGCGTTGGTTATTGCTTCTGCGTTTTTTGCGCTCTTTATCTTCTAAAGTTGAAAGTGTAACCTGACCAACCAAATCCTCGTGTTTGCTTTCGTCTATCTTTTCGGTTTCAATAATGGCAAAGTCAAGTAAGCTCTTTGGTTTCTTTCCGCTCTTGTTCATAGCCAAAAGCTCCTTTACATCAACCACATCAAGACGAATGAAATTTCCTTTTTGTTCGGCATATTCATACACCAACTGTCTTTTCAGAATATCGGTTTTGCGAAGCCATGCAATGCCTTCTTCTGTTTCAATTTTATCGGTCTGTTTTGGAAAACCTTTCAGGGCATCGTTGTAAGTATCCAATTCGTAATTCAAACAGCATTTCAATCTTCCGCATTGTCCGCTCAACTTATCAGTATTTAAAGCAAGGTTTTGATAACGCACTGCCGAAGTGGTAACGGACTTAAAATCGTTAAGCCATGTTGAACAGCACAACTCTCTTCCACAAGTTCCAATTCCACCTACACGCGCTGCTTCCTGACGCGCACCAATCTGGCGCATTTCAATTTTTACTTTGAAATCGCGCGCATATACTTTTACTAATTCACGAAAATCAACGCGACCATCATGAGTATAGAAAATAGTTACCTTTTTATTATCGCCCTGATACTCTACATCGCCAATTTTCATTTCGATGCCGAGTTGGCGAGCCATAGCACGAGCGCGCACCAGCGTTTCCTGTTCTTTGCTTCGTGCCTCTAAGAAATTATTTACATCATGCTCATTGGCAATGCGCAGAATATTGCGGATGGTGTCATCGCGCTCGGTAATTTTGCGCTTTTTCATTTGCGCTTTTACCAATTCTCCACGCAAACTCACTTCGCCCACATCGAAACCCTGTGCGGCTTCTACTACCACTAACTGACCTTTATGAAAATCTAAATTGGAAGGGTTGCGGTAAAATCCTTTACGCGCGCCCTTCTTAAAACTTAT
This sequence comes from Bacteroidota bacterium, assembly GCA_947476645.1. Taxonomy (GTDB): domain Bacteria; phylum Bacteroidota; class Bacteroidia; order Chitinophagales; family LD1; genus Bog-950. The sequence goes on along the minus strand of CANJRM010000009.1, from coordinate 62,328 downwards.
TTCAACGATGTTGAAGTTTTCGTTGAATGATATAGGCATTTCGGCAAACCAGTCGAAAACATTTACGCGATTGCATCCTCCACTACTACATCCTCCTTTTGTCTGGCAACCCGCTACAATTCCGTCTTTAGCGGTGGTGCATGTTGAACATCCCATTCTTCTTCATTTATATTGATTCACGAATTTTCAAGTGGACGAAACTAAAAGAAAATTCGGGTTGGTGAAGCGGCTATACAGCTTTCACTTCTTCGGTCTCTAAAACTTTTGCTCTTCGGTCGCAGATCGCGTCAAACTCCTGGTGATAGTTTTTATGATTGGTTCCCATGATGCGGTCCCATATATTAAAGTACAAACCATAATTGCAGTTGACATACTTGTGGTGCATGTTATGATGCGTGGAAGTATTGTGCCACTTTGTATGAAAGCGTGTGGTAAATCCTTTTCTGAAAATTTCGAAACCGAGGTGACCGCCAATATTCAATGCTAACTGATAAATGCCCCAAATGAAAATAGCGAGCGGATGTAACGGCATTGCAAAAACCATGATGGGTAAAATAAGCACCTGACCAACTGCTTCAAGCGGGTGAAAAGCAAAAGCTGCCCACGGAGTCGGGTTTATACTTTTGTGATGAATGAGATGTACATAAGGATAAACCTTTTTGATGTGCATGAAGCGGTGGCTCCAATAGAAATAAGCATCGTGAATAAAGATGAAAGCAAAAACAGAAAAAATAAAATAGGCAATGGAATGCTGATGTATATCGGTATAGATTTGCGTATAGCCGTTTTTTTGAAGAATGAAAACACAAGTGCCCACGAAAGTAAAAATGAGCATGCTTGAAAGTGAGAAAAGAATTTCTCTGCGCATGTGGTAGAACTCTGGAAATTTTTGCTGAATCTTAAAACGAAACAACTGCGACTTGAGCAGTACGTAAAATATCAAGTAAGGAATACCTGCAAACAGAAAATAGCGAACTAAATCCCAACTGAAATGCTGTAAGTATCTTTCGAAAATTTCTGACCACATTTTTGCGATTATTAATTGAGCCACAAACCAAGTTCAATTTGAGGAATAATCAAAATGCAGAAGACGAGTGGTGGGTGCTGTCATGCTGAGCTTGTCGAAGGTATGCTTCGACAAGCTCAGCATGACATAGAGGTTCGGTTTACAACAAAAAATAAATTTCGTACTCAAAAAAGACTTTGTAGCTTTAGCCAACTAAAACCCATACCCCATGAGAAAGCTACTCCTGCTCCCGTTGCTCATGTTTACGTTGCATTCATTTGCCGGATGGGAAATGATGCTTTGCGATTCGGTAGATGAAAAGGGGAACTGCAAAAACAAGAGCGAGACTTTTACTTTTTCTGAAAACCTGCATGTGACGGTGTTGCTCTCGAATGCTTCGGGTTTACAAACCGAGAAAATTTATTTTGAAATTTCGCTGTTAGATACCACTACTTATGCCGAAGAACTCATAAGCACCGAAGAAACCAAAACACAAGCCGCTTCTTTATATACTGCTTACAGCATTCATTTTACAAAACGAGGTCACTACGTTATAAAAGCCCGCGACCAGTATAAGGACTACATTACTTCGAGAGAAGTGGAAGTGAGGTAGATTTTGCTCTGTCTCCGCTAATGCTACAACGATAAGACAGGGAGTAGTTTTAATCTTTCGGGGGGTCGAGGCGAAACCCTGTGGGGGGACTAAAAGATTCGTTGCGCCAATTGAAGTAAACGCAAACGCCAAACAGAACATGAATATTAAGCTACCTATAGCTCCCATCCCTAAATTAGAAAACTCCTCCTCACTTCCTTCCAAACTCCTTCTTCACCGCCTTATACAATTTACGCTGTTGCGGTTTGTTTAACTGCTCTAACCACTTCGCCACATTCCTATGGAAATAGACTTGCTCTTTTCCGGTTTTGGCAGGCGTTTGTATTCCTCTGCAAACGGTTCCGGTAAGGCGTAGACGCTGGCGCTTGGGAATCGCGGCATACGTGCACATCAGCTCGTGGCTGTTTTCGTTATTCGCAGCGGCATAATACAGCAGCGCAAATTTTTCGCGCATGTACTACTACATCGATTGCTAAGTAGCGCATGGTAAAGAGTTTCTTCCCCGATTAAACGTTCGAAGCCAAGTTTCCATTTCTGTTCAATGGTGGCAATAAGGTGGCCGCGGCAGTCCCATTTGCTCAGCTGCGCACGGCTGCTCAATTGCGGCCAATACTGATGCACTAATTTTTTGCCGAGATATCACAATATGGATTGATGGCTACACCTCACTGTTCAAAAGCAACCGTGCAATTTTCTCTCTCATACAGTTTACCCACCGCGCTGCTTGCTTCTGCTTTCCTTTGCCTTTGCAAAAGAGAAGGCGTTCTTTTAAATAATACAATCGTGGGGGCGGCAAAGAATGGCAGAGCAGAAACTAAATCGGTTGAACATGCTCTTTTACACTCCCATAACCCTTTCCCGCCTTCAATTATATGGTTTCCACTTAAAGATAATCGGCTTCCGCCAAAAGATAGTTAGCTTCCGTCAATACCCAAACACCTTCCGCTTTCGTATAATTAGCTTCCGTCTCTCACTTTTTGATCTCCGCGGAGAGCAGAAACCTCTTCACCTCCTCCACAATCCTTTCCGATGCCTTCCCATCCCAAACCATTTGCGGCTTAGCCTGTTTGCGATTTCCTTTCACCACTTCTTCTACATTTTTCACAATCACATCCGCGTCCAATTTCAGTAATTGGTTTGTTCCTTCTTCTAAAGTAATTTTTAATTCTGCTGTATCGCGCAGGGTAAAACAAGGAATATTAAAATAAGAAGTCTCAATCTGCACACCTCCCGAATCGCTGATAAGGCAGGCGCTCTCCTTCATCAGTTTCAAAAACTCAATATAGCCAAGCGGCTCAATCATTTTTACAGCACTGCTTTCCAGTTTTTCTTTCAAGCCGAGCTTCTCCAGATTTTTCAGCGTGCGCGGGTGCACAGGAAAAACCACCGTCAGCATTTTCGAAATGCGAACGAGAGCATCAACAATCACCACCAGATTTTTTTCATCATCCACATTCACCGGCCGGTGAAATGTAACCGCGCAATAAGATTTTGAAATTTTTAAATCGTCCAACACTTTGCAATCATCTACCAACGGAAGCATTTGCACCAAGGCATCAACAATCGTGTTGCCTACCAATTTTATTTTGTTCGACTCAAAACCGGCTTTCAATAAATTATCTACTCCGGTTTGCTCGGTTATAAAAAGCAAATCAGAAATGTTATCGGTGAGAATGCGATTGCGCTCCTCAGGCATGTCCATATCAAAACTTCGCAAGCCCGCTTCAATATGCCCCACAGGAATTCGCAGCGAAGCAGCCGCAAATGCGCAGGCAAAAGTGGAGTTCACATCACCCGGCACAATCACCATATCGGGTTTGTATTCTAACATCACCTTCTCCGCTTCCGAGATAATTTTCCCTACTACTTCATTATTACTTCCTCCACCCACACCCAAATAATAATCGGGCTCACCAAGCCCCAATTGCTGAAAAAACACTTCACTCATTTTATAATCGAAATGCTGACCGGTATGTAAAATTTTATATTGGAATCCTACCTCTTCGAACAGCTTTCGAAGCTTCACTACTTTAATAAAGTTCGGGCGCGTGCCCACGCAGGTAAGTATCTTCTTCATAAGCTATCTAAGATTTCTGCCAATACTTTTGTTTGATTTCTGCGGGAGTAGTTCATGATTTTTTCAGCATTGCCACTCACCGGAATTTTTCCGTTTGCAATATAATTATCTACGAGCGCAGAGAGTTTCTCAAAAACTTCTTGTGTGCTATCGCAAACAATACCAAGTTCTGCATCATTCACTGTGTCGCGAATAATGTCTTTGTCGTTAGGGCAAACAATAATTGGTTTTCTGAAACACAAATACTCATACAGTTTACTCGAAGGAATTCCTTTGATACCTGTATGCGAAACCATCAAAAACGCATGTGATTCATTCTGTAATTCAAAAACCTTTTCGCGAGGAATTCTTTCGGTAATGTTCAGCAGGTACTCGTATCCTTTCATAGCAGAACGAACTCTTTCTGCCTGTGTCTTATCAAAAGCCAATCCCGGAAAGTTGAGTTTGAACTTCAGTTTAGTTCCATATTGTTCGACTACTTTTTTAAAACCTTCCAAAAAAATCTCAATCGCCTGAGTAGAATAAAGAGTTCCATTGTAGGTAATCACCAATTCATCCTGTTTTTCAAGCGGAATAACTTTATTGAAGTCTTCTTCTGAAAATCCATTCAGCAAAACCTTTCCATCGCGGTTAACGAACGATGAAATTTTACTGAGGTAATAATCAGAGATAGTAGTTACGAGGGAAGCCGTGCTAACCCACTTTCTTTCACTCGCAGATTCTAACTTGAAAATAATTTGTTGGAGAAAATTTCTTTCGCCTCCAAGCTCTGTTGTGCTCCAATCATCGCGGTAGTCAGCTATCCATTTTAGGTACGGGAATTTTTTCTTCAACTTATAGCCAATGAAAAAAGAAACGAATGGATTGGCAGTAATTACAATTTTGTCAATGCTCTTGTTGCTTGCAATAATTTCTTCTGCCTTGCAATAAATATTGCTGAACGGAATTACACTGAAAAAAAAATTCTGAAACACTAATTCAAAAAATGAAAGCGCCCTTCGAACCAAACGAAATTTTGAGTCACCATACTTTGTATATAGCTTGTCTTTGAGTGTTCCTTTATAAGGAAGATAAATCACTTTTGAATTTTCATTCTCTTCCGTCACTTCCTTCTCACCCGATGGTTTCGAAATATCTGCGGGTTTATTGATAGGCTGTTCCCAATTTCGGGTAAGTACGATTGGATAGTAACCGAACTCGTGTAAATATTTTGTCCACGAAGCCGGACGTTGCGATGCCGTCAAATTACAAGGCGGATAGAAATAAGCAATCACCAAAACTTTCTTCAAGAGAATAAGAATATTTTAGGGCTAAAATAACCGTTTGATGAATTCTGACAGCACATTGATTCTATTCACCTCTTCCTTTCCATTCGGAAATGGCGAAACGTTTTTGGAAAGTGAACTCCCTTTTCTTGCTGAATCGTTTGGTAGAATATTTATAGTAAGCAATAATTTGTCAGCTGAGCAAACAAGACAAATTCCTCCCAACGCGAAAGTTGTACGCTATCCGTACACCGCTTCTTCCCAATCTAAAATGCTTGCACTTCTGAATTTCCTGCATCTGCAAAACGAATTGAAATTTATGAGCAGGCGCGGCATTTCTCGAAGCAAAACGAATCTTTCAACGCTGCTTACATCTTATGCAAAGGCACATGAACTCAATTCATTTTTAGAAAATGTTGTTGCCGAAAACAACATTCAACTTTCACAACTCAGCTTGTATTCTTATTGGATGAACGATCTGGCAGCGGGTATCGCTATGTTCAAACACAAGAACCAGCAAGTGAAAGCTTTTTGCCGCGCACATGGATGGGATGTTTATTTCGAGCGTCACACACCCGCGTATTTGCCGCTGCGAAACTTTATCACAAGTCAATTAGATGCGGTGTATTGTATATCGCAAAACGGGAAAAACTATTTGGATGAATTAACGCGGGAACAGTTCTCGCAGAAAATAAAACTTGCTCGTCTTGGAACTTTCAACAAAAAAAATGTTTTGTCGAAGAGCAATTCACAAAAACTCAAATTGCTGAGTTGTTCCAATATTATTCCGCTCAAACAAATTCATTTAATTGTTGAAGCTCTTTCTCTGATAAATAATTTTGAAATCGATTGGATTCATTTCGGAATGGGTGCCCAGAAAAGCGAAATAGAAAAATTGGCGCTCGAAAAACTTGCTGGCAAAAAAAACATTCTCTTTGAATTTGGCGGGCAGATAAGCAACGAAGCCTTGCTCAACTATTATTCATCAAATGCAATTGACGCCTTCATTAACGTAAGCGAAACCGAAGGATTGCCTGTTTCAATTATGGAAGCAAATTCATTTGGCATACCTGCAATAGCAACAAACGTTGGTGGTGTTTCTGAAATTGTTCGGAACGATGAGAATGGATTTTTGCTTGGCGCAAATTGCGCTGCTTCTGAAATTGCCGAAGCGATAAAGAAGTTTTATGCGTTATCGCTAGAAGAAAAAAGCGCGATGAGAAAAAATGCTTTTGAAATTTGGAACAAAAGTTTTAATGCAGAAATCAATTATCCTGCATTTATTCAGTCTATTTCTTCTCTCTAATTCTCTTCGTAAAGCTTCAAGAGTTTATCGGTGTAACTTACAATGTCAAACCGCTTTGCAAAAGCAACAGCACCTTCTGAAAGTTTATCGTGTAGAATTTTGTCGTTAAACAGCAACTCTGCTTTGTCAGCAAAAAGTCTTGCGCTTTGCTCGTGTAGCATGAACCCATTTTCATCATTCACCAGACCACGATTGCCCCCTCCATCTAAAGAAATAACGGGCAAGCCCGTTGCCATTGCTTCTAACAAAACCAAACCAAATGGTTCGTAAGTGGCAGTGTGCACATACATGTTTGCTTGAGCGTAATAATCTTCCACGCGCATAACATTGGCGTGCATGGAAATAATTTGTTGCAGGTTTTTCTGTTCAATCTGTTTTTTGATTTCTGTATAAAGTGGTCCATTCCCAAGCAGCACAATTTCAGCATTCAACTTTCTTCTTTGCAACTCTTCGGCTATTGAAATGAAAAGCTGTTGATTTTTCTTTCCCACGAAACTGCCCACATTCACTATTCTGATTTTGTCAAAGTTTCGCTTTTGATTGACCGAATTGAATTGCTTGAAATCAATAGCGTTGTTCAATAAAAAAATATTTTTTGCCAACTGTGCAGGCAACACCGACTCAAAATATTCTTTGGTGTGTTCAGAGATAGCAATGAATTTGTTGTTGCAGTCCAAATAGTTTTTTAGCAGATGTTGCTTCTCGTAAAAATCTGTCAGCAGCTTTTTTTTGAAAAACGTTCGAGCAGAAATATTTCGCAACTGCGGCATGTTGTCGTGGCAGTGAGTAAAATATTTGATGCCGGGATGAATTTTTTCGCGCGAAAAAACTTCTGCGGTAAAAAGATGCGAATGGATAATGTCGGGTTTGAACTTGTGAACAATCTTTTCAAAATCACTTAAATCAATTTTGCTTTTCTTCAACAATGAAAGCGAAACACTTGAAGATGTTTTTCTAATCGGTAGGTCTTTAGTTTGATAGGTGTATTCATTTTTGTCAGACAGAACAAGAAGCATAGCTTCATGTTCTTGTCTGGCGTTCACCTCTTTGCAAATATCTATTGCGAGGCGCTCGGCACCACCCTTTTGGAGACTTGGAATAACGTAGAGAATTTTCAAAACAGATTATTTAAAGAGACGGGGAAATTTTCGCTTCAAATAAAGCCAAAGTGAGCCATTATGATATCGCTCCAACACCGCCACAAACTCTTCATAATAGAAATATATTTCAGGTGCAAATCTCCAAAGCGAACCCGCATTTTTCAAATGCAGTTTTCGGAAATAAATTTCGGGTGCCGTAAAAACTTTGCCTCTATTCGTCATGAATGGTTTCATCCCTGCCCAATGAATAACCGTGTCTTCTCTTACAACAGGTTCTTCATTTGAAAACGCAAATCTTCTTTTCAGCTCTTCGGCACCAATAACAGGCACGACCGTTTGCAAAGGTGCTTCGCTCACTTTTATTTTCTCCTTCTTTTGATTGCGAAACACCAGCACATTTAAAATACTTTGTGGGTCAGTAGGAAGCAATGTTCTATCTTTCTTCCATAGGCGAACAATGTCTTCAAACTCTTTTTGTTCAAACAAATTTTTTCGTGCAATAAAAACTCCCGAATTAAAAAAGTGACAATCCTTCCAATCAAAACCCTCCGTATATTCGAAAAGTTTTTCAGCATCAAAGTATTGTCCTTTATAAATCTTATCGGAGTAGGGCTCATGCGGAATGTTATGAATGAAATCTGCTTCGTCAATTTTGATGTGTTGCAGAATATTTCCCCATAAAACTAAATCAGAATCGAGGTAAAGAAATTTTTTAAAAGGAGATTCGGTAAAGGCAACTAAACTTGAGCAACGCGAACGAAAACAATTCTGTTTTACAAATTCATTGGTTGCGGTTTCGCGTTTTACAACGTGCGTAATGTTGTATATACTTCTTACTTCTTCCAATGAAAAGTCGCCATCCTGAATAAGGCAGATGGGTACATCGGGCATAAAATTTTTAATACTCGCCAACAGCGCTTTAGTAAAGTAAAAATCACCGTTGTAAGTAGTAATGATGATTCCAAATTCATCCTTCATGGTCTAAATAAATTTCGTTTTCAGTTTCAGAATCGGCTTTTCAATCAGGTAATAAGACGCCAATACAACTGGAATAATTACGGCTGTGCACAAAAGAAAATAAAGCACAGGTGATGGTGTTTCCATGTGCAATTTCAGAAATAAAATTTTTAAGAAACTCGGAATTGGTTTGTGGTAGAGATAGATACCATAACTCAATTTGCCTATATACTGCAACTGTTTTGAATTAAGAATCGGATTCAGCAAAGATGTTTCTCCATTATAGGCAATAAAAAGAATTAAGCCGCTCGACAGTGCCAAGAAGAACGGTATCATCAAATTATTTGAAAAATGGCAGGAGAGAAAAACACAAAGAAAGATGAACGAAATTACAAAGCCCGGCAAAGCATATCTCTTAAGAACTGCGCTGTAAAAATTATCCTGCTTATGATAGAGCACCAAATACGCCAACAGCGCACCAATGCCAAGCGTGTGAAAATTACCGAGAGGAAAGAGACGAACTTTATGCCCCGCCCACAAAAAATTAGACGCAATACCTGCAATGAAAACGGCAACCAAAAAATAAAGCGTTTGCCGTTTAGAAAGGAGAATCAAACACAAAGGCCAGAAAATATAGAACTGTTCTTCTACACACAACGACCAGGTATGTTGTAATTCAGTTGACTGGTCACCTTTGAGAAAAAACAAGACATTCGAAGCGTAAGTGAGATAATAGATTCCGTTTCCTTCATTCCAAATCCAAACGTGGAGCGTTTTGTTCAGTAGAATAAAAACGAAAAGAAGCAAATAGTAAATCGGGAAAATGCGTAGCAATCTTCGCATGTAAAAATTGCCAAGAACGCTTCCCTTAGCATCGGAATGTCTTTCCTTGTCAATGAAAAAAAGGTACGTAATCAGAAATCCGGAGATGGTGAAAAACATATCTACTCCGTAAATGCCCGATTCAAAATCCCCCAACTTGGTATTCGGCAACCAGTGCGTTAGAACAACCAGCAACACAGCAACTGCGCGGAGTGTATCAACTTGCCCAAAATGTTTTCCTCTGTCGGCTAAAGCCATTTTTAAATTATATGGTGAAGGGAGAATTATTTTTTGCCAAGTAAAGTAGCGTAAAACGAGTTGATGAAAATTCGAAACGAACGAAGTATTCCTCTTTTGCCGCGCAACGTATTTTCGAATTCATCTGCCTTTTTGAAAAACAATTCAGGATGAATTAAATCGAGACAACGATTGTTTTCGGTAACCAACGAATCATATTTACTTCCTTTCTTAATGAAGCAAATCATGTTTTGCTTATACCAATAAAACACACGTTCGTTATTCCAAATTTTCGGGCGAATTAAATCAGCATCAGCAAATCCCTTATCGTTGAACTTTTTTATCCAATATGATTGCCACTGTTCGTTGATGTGGTTTTGTCCGCCCTGATAAACAACAGCCGCAGAAAAAATAATTACATCGGCAGTAGCACACAGCGATTCCACAAATTTATCTGCTGATGATTCGGCTAAATGCTCGGCAACTTCCAATGAAATTGTAAGGTCAAACTTTTTGTCGAGTTGAAAAGACTGCTCCAAATCTTTCAGCAAAACATGCTGTTCGTCAATCACCAAATTCTTTTTGTCAAGGTGATGTCCTTCTATGCCGGTTATGTCCTTTACTCCTTTCGCCTGAAAAACTTTGAGCCAGGTTCCTGTACCGCAACCTACATCCAATATGCTTTCAGCCTTGAAAAACTCAAGAATATGTGGAATGATTTCATTGGGAGAATCGGTGTTGTGAACTCCTGCATCATGCACGTATCTATTTCCTTTTATCTGCGACATCTTTGATTCGTTTTCGTTTCAATTATGAATTTAAACATTTAGCGAAGTGGGAACGCTTTGGTCATCTCTAAAAATAAGCGGCACCGTTACATAGCATTTCATTTCTCCGCGTTGATGCAAATAAGCAATTGCCTGGTCTGCATTCATCACTACCGGAAAATTTGCGTTCAACATTTTTTTTGCGCCCTCCTTTGTAATGGAATACGCGTGCGTTCCCGCGTGCAGCCCTGCTTTCCAAATATGCTTTTTATATGGCGAGGGATAGCGCTCGTTCGCATTCAGATTTTTCTTGCCCGTTATTTTCGACAATAAAAATCTTATGGGTGATTGAATCAACAACCGCTTCCATCGGCTGAGATTTGATTCGGAATCAAACCAGCGATAGCCCCAATAAAGGAGTTCACAATCTTCCGGCATTTCATTCAAAATTTCAGGAATCAAGTCGGTGTATCTAAAATCAATTCTTGCATCGTCTTCAAAAACTAAAACACGCTCATAATTTTTTTCGAGCATCTCCTGATAAATACGAACATGCGAATGGCTGCAACCGATTTCACTTTTATGCAACGGGCGATTTGCGTTGTGTCCATAGCGCATCATGAAAAACTCATCTAACAATTCGGCACTGCGCGGCAAGTCTGCAATCTTGTTTAATTCTTCTTTTGATAGCAAAGTTGCATCGGTGCCTTCAAAAAATTCGTAATCAAGACCCTTCAAATTTTCTTTCACCTTTTCTAAGCGATGCTGACGCGTACGCTCAATACTTACCACATAAATTTTGTCGTAGTAGTTTTTTAAAAGCCCCAAAGAATGCTGCGCGTCCTGACTCATTATTTTTAATTCCTGAAAAAATTCGACAACCAAAGCAGCGGTTTGAAAATGCTGAAGTTCGACACAATTAAATAAATCTTTTCTTTTCTGGTTCGTGTGAAACAATAGGTACTGCCAATGACAATTGCCTTCAACATCATCCAGTTCTTGCCATTGCGCATATAACTTCTTGCCAAACCCATATAACTATCGTGCAGAAATTTTTTACAAATAGCGTCCGAGGAAAAAAGGTGTCCGAAATTTTCAAAAATGTATTTGTAGGTAAGAATGTGGCTCTCGTAACCCGTAAAAATGAAATCGCCTACTGTTCTGTTTTCGTGTTCGGTGGCAACCACGGTTAATTGATTTTCGAGAAACTCAACGGGATAATTTCGTGCAATGCGAATCCACAATTCTAAATCTTCTGAAACATGAAACTGTGGATTGAATTTTTCAATCAATAAAATATCGCGATGAATGCAGGTTTGCGGAGTGCCGATAATGGCATGAATCAGAAAATCGAAAACATTATTGAAGGTGTTTTTGATTTCATTTTTCTCTCGAATGGTGCTTCCATTGTCGTATAAAATGCCAGTATAAAACATGCCCACCGGATTTTGCTTTTCGCGAATGGTTGCATCCAACAACTCCAATCTGTTTGGCAAGAAATAATCATCGCTATCTAAAAAGCAGATGTATTCACCAACGGAACTTTCAATGCCGTTGTTACGCGCCACACAGCGCTCCGCATTTTTTTGGTAGATATATTTTATGCGCTCGTCTTTGTCTGCATATTGCTGAACAATTTCTTTCGTGTTGTCGGTTGAGCCATCATCTACAATAACCAACTGCCAATTGGTAAAAGTTTGTGACAGCACTGTATCAATGGCTTTTGTAATTAACCGCGCCCGGTTATAGGTGGGAACCACAATGGAAAAGCGCACAGCCATATACCCGCGAATAAAAGGAATTATAAGATGTAAGGAAGCCGGAACCGGTTCCGATAATTTTATTTGCTTTGTTTTATAGCTATGAAAGAAAGAGCCAAACGATTTTTGCGCAGAGGTTTCGATAAGTTGCTGCCGCCTGTTGCCAGTGCTGCAACTCCGCGTATTGGGAAAAAATATCTGGACATCACAGAGTTTGAATTTTCGGAAGGCAAAAAGATCACGCTCGAAAAAAAACCAAATCTGGTTTATCTCGTAGCGCCTTTGCAGCGTTCAGGACACAACTATATTTCTCATCTTCTGCTTAAGCATGAACAAATAAAATTTCCGGGTGGAACAAATTTGCCGGGTGAGCAAAACATTATGCAACACGCAGAGCATTTAATTTCTTATGCTTCAAAAACTGTTGCGGGGCAAAAAGGCTGGGAGAACAAGACCGATGAATTAGTAAAACTTCAGTCGGCTATTTTACTTCGAGCCATTGGTTATTCGTTGATTGAGTTCTATTCCAAATTTATTCCTGTTGAGTCGAAATATCTTTTATTGAAAGACCCCGCTACTGTTGGCTTGGAAAACTTTTCAAGCGTTTTTCCTGAAGCAAAATTGGTTTGCCTTTTGCGCGATGGGCGCGATGTGGTGCAGTCGTATATAAAAACATGGAAAGGTTTTAATTTTGAATTGGCTTGCAAACTCTGGAGCGATGGAACTGAAAGAATGTTGAATCTTCCTGATGAAGATAAGGGCAAAAGATATTTGCTGATTGGCTACGAAAAAGTTTTTGCGAATCCTGCCGATGAAATAAAAAAGGTGCTGGCGTTTTTAAATTTAAGTGAAAGCGAATACGCCTTTGACAAAATTGGCGAGTTGCCGATTTTTGGTTCTTCTACCAATAGCGTAAATGAAAAAGGCGAAGTGGATTGGTCTATCACCAACAACAAAAAAGATTTTAAGCCCGTGGGCAAATGGCAGCAATGGAGTGCCGAACAAAAAAACATTTTCAAAAGAGTAGCCGGAGAAACGTTAATACGTGCAGGTTATGAGCAGAATGGCAATTGGTAGACTTGATTGAATTTTGTGCCGTTAGGCGCTACGTGACAAAAAACCGAAAACAAGTTCATTGCATTTTCACAAACCTTCTCTTCACACGCGCATCTTTCATTCGTATCTCCGCCACATAAACGCCTTGTGCAAGCGCGCTTATATCTATGCTCTTAGTTTGCGGTTGTTTTGTTTGGCTCACCAATGTGCCCGTTGTGTTGTAAATATTTATTTGCTCTATTTCAGTTCCACTGGTTTCAACAAATAATTTGTCGTAGACGGGATTTGGATAAATACTTACACCAACTTCTTCTACCAGATTAGCTATACCCGAAATAAGTATCGCATTTGACGTTCCGGTGCATCCGTTGCTATCTGTTACAGCTACGGTATAATTACCACTTTCAGTAGCAACATAAACATTGGAAGTCGCATTACTAATGGCGTTACCATCTAAATACCATTGTTGAGTTACTGCATTATAAACGCTAAGAGTATCTCCATTCACACTGACCGAAACGGAGGGCATTGGATAAAATGAAATGGCAAGATGATTAGACTCTGCACGGCAACTATTATTATCAGTAACGGTTACATAGTAGTTGCCTGCAATGTTGGTGGTTATACACTTCGTTGTTTCTCCTGTATTCCATTGATAAACTAAAAAGTTCGATGGGGCACATAGATTAACATTTTGACCCGAGCAAACTATAGTATCTAAATTCAGAAGAGTTATGGTCAGCGATGGGGAAATAATTACCTGTTTAATTGTGGTATCACATAAGCTATCATGAAAAGCAAATAGGGTAACGCTAAAAGTGTCAATAGACGAGAAGGCATGAAAGGGTTGTATAGCAGTGGATGCATTAGAAACTCCGGAAGCCGTATCTCCGAAATTCCACAAAACCGAATCTATGTTTTGGTTCTCTATAGTGAATGCAGTTAGATTATTCAAGCAGGTGTTTTGAAAATTGAAATAATTTGGGTGGTAGTAAAATGATTGTATAGAATTGGGTAAGCCCAGCATTCCATAAGTTCCAGGACTGAGGTTAAGTGCATGTAACTGAAAATTACACGCAAGACCTGCAAAGTCAGGGTTATGAATAACATCCAAAAAAGACTGATGATAATGTGTGGCATAAATTTTATTATCAGGAGCGAGCTGCAACCCGTCAAAAACCTCAGATACATCAGTAGCTAGAACTACTTTTGAATTTACTATCGCTGTAGAATCAAATAATTGCAAATCATATTGAAGTAAATAGGCAGTATCTACATTTCCTCCAGCAATGTAGACATATCGACTATTCGGTGAAAATTCCAATCCGTATGCTCCCGCATACTCATAAAACGCACTGTCAATTATATGGTTTGATGGCATTCCGGTTGTTGTGTTGAAGTCATAATATTCAACACCACCTCTATACGAACCAGCAAAACCCCAGCATTGCGCTAAGGCCAATTTTTTTCCGTTCGGAGATATTTTCATATACCCTATTTCACCAGTGAGCACACTACCGATATTCGTTAACACAGGTGTGCTAATCCCAGTAGCAGTTATCAGATAAGAATGAAAATAGCTTGAGTGCAACTCATGCGTTACCACCCAAACATCTTTACCGTTAGCGTGACGAATTGCCGCAATTTTTTCGCACGTAGGGCTATATAGCTGAACATTCTTCAGCGTTACATCGCCTAAGCCACTATTTAAGCTTATATCAACTATCGAATAATGTAACCTTGGCATCAGACCAACTATTTGACCTTGAGAAGTAAAAATGTAATAAATGTTTGGTGAGTTTGGCTGTTGAACTATAAGGGTCTGTGTAGTTGAGTTGCTACCCAACAGACCTGTGCCGTTTGGCATAACCTGATTGTTTCTGTTCCATACTTTTACTCCATTAGTATAGAAAAGCAACTGACCATTCGGGTCCGATATAGAAGATACGCCTTCAAGTTGTGTCATTTGGCTTCCTGAGAAGGCAACGGGTAGACCGCTATTCCAGGACACTCCTGCATTATTCCCAAAGACCCAATTGGATGTTTCTTTCTGTGCGGAAATAGCTCTGCATAAAAGCAAAAACAGAACTAAAGTTGCGAAGTTTTTCATTTGGGAAATTACTTGCAGTGAAAGTAAGCAAACCAAAGGGACAGACAAACAACATTTCAGCACCACACTTGTCTGTGCGTTACATTATTGAACGCACTCTAAATTTTGCGCGCGTCAACCAAGCCGATTTTTTTACGCTTACCAATTTTGATTCATAGTATTTGCTGTAACGTTGAGTGCCTAAGCTGGTTGAGTTGTAACACAAGTGAAACCATTTTTCCTCTACAAAATCGGCAAACAATTCTCTTTTCAAAAAGCCGGATGTGTTGTTTGCCGCAATTGCTTTCACTAAAAATATTTCCAATTGGTTGATTTCTTCAACAGCAAAATCAAATTTTGAATGGCAGAAGCGCGTAAACAATTCAATCTGCTCATCGCTTATTGGTGCTCCCATTTTCGCAAACTGATTGGCTATAATTTTATTTCGGTTCTGTAGTTGTTGCTCTTTCTTTTTTGAGGAAACGCTTTCCGCATGAAAACGATAACGCAATAAAACTTCATCAACATTAGCCGTTTCACATACATGCGCCATGCGCGACCACAATTCATAATCCTGTGCAGTGGTGAATGCTGTATCGTAACGCAGATGATGTCTATCCAAAATCTCTTTACGCATCATCACCGTTGGGTGGCAAAATTGCGATTGATACAGAAGCCCCAAAACGATTTCGTTGTGCGTGGTGTTGTACTTCGCAGTGCCGGTTTTGTCACCAAAGTTTTCGTACCAGGTTCCGCACAAACCAATTTGAGGATTTGCTTCCAGCAATAGAAATTGTTTTTCAAAACGTGCGGGCAGACAAATATCATCAGCATCCATGCGCGCTATGTATTTGCCTTGTGCTAATTCAATAGCGCGGTTCAAACTTTTTGTAAGCCCGAGGTTCGTTTCGTTCTTGAAAATTTTTATTCGCGCATCGTTGTAGGAAGCAAGAATTGCGATTGTGCCATCGATACAACAATCATCAATAATAATGAATTCGAAATCAGCAAACGTTTGATTCAAAACACTGTCAATGCATTCGCGTAAATAGGTTTGCGCATTATACACAGGCATGATAACCGATATGGCGGTATTGGTTTTCATCGGTTATTCCACAGTGAATTCGTAATTCTCCATCCACATACTTAAATTCAACAAAGCCCAAGTTTGCATGTCATCACGCTTGTAGAACGATGAAACCGCATCGTATTTCAACACAGAAAATATTTTGTTGCTTTTGTTTTGCAGATATTTTTCTTTCAGTGCAACTATAGATGGAATCTTCAACCACTCATTTACCGAAGCCGCAAAGCCCTGCTTTTTCCGCTGACGAATTTCATGTGTCCACAGCTCACCGCAGGCTTCGCGCAAAAGCAATTTCTCTGTGTTGTCGTTGATTTTAAAATTAGTTGGTAGCGAAATACAAAACGAAGCAAAGTCTTTATCTAAAAACGGAGCGCGCAGTTCTAAACTGTTCGCCATGGAGGCGCGGTCGGTTTTTACTAAAATATCTCCCGGCATATAATTGCCTACATCATCGCGTAAAATTTCATTGAGCGTGTTGAGGTTGCTTTCGCCATTTGCTTCGTCAATTGGTTTTATAAAAAGCGAATTCGCTTGCGCTGCACTGAAAATATTTCTTTGTAGCTGATGCATTTCTGATGCGCTGTTAAACTTTTCCGCATCAGCAAAACCTGCTACTTGATTTTGATAACGCATTTGGCTTTTCAATTTCAAACGATACGACATACTGCGCATGAGCATCGCGAAATAGAAATTTGCTCTCGAAGAATCCTTTGCCTTTTCAAACTCATAAATTCTGCGATACCAAAAATTATAGCCCGCCATTAGCTCATCGCAAGCATCACCCGTCAACACAACTTTCACATGCTTGCTTGCCAGTTTTGAAATTAAATAGGTAGGGATGTTTGATGAGTCAGCAAACGGCTCATCGTAAATGGAATGCATTTTCGCCAGCAACTCTGCAATGTCAAATTCTTTTTCTTCGAGAATAACATGGTTGGTTTTATACTTCTTCGCAATCTGCTCGGCATATTTTAGTTCGCTCTTATCGCCTTCAAAACCGAACGAAAACGTAGTGAGATTGCTTTTGTATTTTGAAGCAATGGCTACAATCGTACTTGAATCCAATCCGCCACTTAGAAAAGCCGCTACGGGAACATCAGCCACCAATTGATTCTGCACGGCAGTGTCCAACAGTTGAATAAATTTTGCCTTTGCTTCTTCAAATGAAATTTGATGATTCAGCTCCGGCAAATTCCAATAACGCCAAGTTCTGATTTTTCCATTTTCAAAACATAAAGCGTGAGCGGCAGGAAGCGTGAAAATGTTTTTGAAAATTGTTTTGTGCGGATGCACATACAATCTGCGCAAATAGAAATCTAAACTGCTTATGTCAAGAACAGGCTCCACCAAACCTGTCGAAAGAATCGCTTTCATTTCAGAAGCAAAAACAAACTCTCCGTTTTTGCCAATGGCGTAGTAAAAAGGTTTTTCGCCAAAGCGGTCGCGCGCAGCAAAAAGCTTTTTATTTTTTTCATCCCAAATGGAAAACGCAAACATGCCGGGCAGTTCCTCTAACATTTTCTCTCCGTTGCGCTGATACATCGCCAACAACAATTCCGTATCCGATTGCGTTACAAATTTGTAACCGGCATAATTTGCTTTAATGTTTTTGTAACCGTAAATTTCTCCATTGAACACAATTACATTTTGCGAATCGGCTTCTTTCATCGGCTGTTTGCCATCCACTAAATCAACAATAGAAAGTCGCGCGTGACCAAACGAAAAATCATTTCCGGTGTAAGCAGTTTGTGCATCGGGACCGCGGTGCGCAATTTTTTGAATCATGCCGCGCACCAGCGAAGAATATTTCTCCGCATCTAAATTCGGTTTTACAATTCCGGCAATTCCGCACATAAGGCAATATTATTTCTTTCCAACTAACGATTTAATGAATTGAACCGACCGACTAATTAAATTTCTGACAGGCAGGTTATACAATAACGTAACCACGCGCGCATCGTTCTTGCGGTCAAGCGGATACCGCCACAGGTAAGTAAGTATGGCGCGATTCAATTTTGATTTATCGCCCAACTTTTCCCATACCATAATATACTGGCTATCAAAACTGTGTTGAATTTTCTTTTTGAATGCGTTGGAGATTTTTCCTTTCAAATCAGGATTTGAAAAAATTACTTCCATTGCTTTCATCTGAGGTGTGATGTATTCTTTGAAAAGTGCTTTGGTGTTTTCTTCATGAATAAGCATCTCTACCGTTACCTCACGAATTTGCACGAGCGGATATTCATTCATAATGCGCGTGTTCAATTCCACATCTTCATTTACGCGAAGTGCAGTATTGAATTGGTATTTCATCAAAATTTCGCGATGCAGACATTGCGTAGAAGGACCAATTTGATTTTGAATTACGTACTCAATTTGATTTTCGTTTTCGGGAGAATCAAAAAACACATCCTGTTTTTTGCCATCATCAAAACACCAACGCACCACCGTAAAGTAAAGCGCAGGTTTCAAATTGTTTTGCTGAATGGCATCATACATGGTTTGTAAATGATTCGGCAGCCAAATATCATCGCTATCTAAAAAGCAAATGAACTGTCCCGTTGCTTTTGAAATTCCATTGTTGCGTGCAGCACTTCGCTCGGCATTTTGCTGATAGAAATATTTTATGCGGCTGTCAGCAAACGATTCAACAACTTCTTTTGTGCTGTCGGTGCTACCATCATCAATCAAAAGTATTTCCCAATCGGTAAATGTTTGCGACACCACCGAACGGATAGTTGCTGCAATTAAGTGCGCGCGATTGTAGGAAGGAATGATGACGGAGAAGAATGGCATTTTCAATGTTCGAAAATAAATGTTTTTTTAGCCCTGTAACACTTCTCGCTATTCAATCCAGAAAAATGAAATCAGTTTTAGTAACCGGGTGTGCCGGATTTATCGGCAGCACCTTGTGCGAAAAATTATTGGCATATGGTTTCAGCGTGGTCGGCATTGACAATTTCGACCCGTTCTATCCCCGCGCGGTGAAGGAAAGCAATTTGAAAAATTCTTTATCGCATTCCTCTTTTAAATTTTACGAAGGAGATATTGCTGACAAAGCAAAGCTGAATTCTATTAGTGAAACTGTAGATGCGGTGATTCACATTGCTGCGAAAGCGGGCGTTCGCCCGTCTATTCACAATCCGCAGGCATACATACAAGCCAACATCGTTGGCACACAAAATATTTTGGATTGGATGAATGAGCGCAACGTAAAGAAATTGGTCTTCGCTTCTTCGTCTTCTGTTTACGGTAATGATACGCCTGTTCCTTTTTCAGAATCTGCCAACGTTGACCATCCTATTTCTCCATACGCATTTACGAAAAAAGCGTGTGAGTTACTGAACCATACTTATCATTATCTCTATCAGTTCGACATTGTGAATCTGCGATTCTTCACCGTGTATGGCGAGCGTCAACGACCTGATTTGGCGATACATAAATTTGTAGATGCCATTTTTAAAAAGCAACCGATAACCATGTATGGCGAAGGCGATACTTCGCGCGATTACACGTATGTGCAGGACACCGTGGCGGGAATTATTGCTGCGTTGAATTATGTTTCTGCAAACAAAAATGTTTTTGAAGTGGCGAATTTGGGAAACAGTAGTCCTGTTTCGCTGAAAGAATTAGTAGATACGATTTATGAATTGACGGGCGAGCAACCAAACATTCGTTACGAGCCAAAGCAAGCTGGCGATGTGGATGTTACGTTTGCCGATATTTCAAAAGCCAAAAAATTATTTGGTTACGACCCGCAAACAAGTTTGCGCGATGGACTCAAAAATTTTATTGCTTGGTATAGAACACAACAAATTCAATGAGGAATATCATCTGTAAAATAATTTCTCGAAAACTTACTTTTACCGCAAAATCATACTTATGGAATTTTTCACAGCCGTGCCTTTTACCAATGCCGAAGAAACTGTTCGTAATATTAAATCTGCTTTAGCAAAAACGAAAGTTGTTCAATTGCTCTCCGCTCCTCCTGAAATTGACATGAAACAATTTTTCGAAGGACTGGCTGACAGCATTGGCAATTACTATGATGTAAATGAAGATTTAGAAACAGGCGGCATTCAGGAGGGAAGATGGATTGATATTACTTACGACCCGAAGGTGCCAAACCGTTATCGCTCCAGCAACACGCGTCAGCCCTTGCACACCGATGCTTCGTATTATCCTATTGACAACAACATCCAATATTTCTATTGTGCATCACACGCTTACTTGGGCGGGGCAACAACTTTTATTGACACAAAATTAATTGTAGAATCATTGTTGATAGATGGTCGCGAAGATTTGTTGAATCGTTTGCAGCAAACGCCCGTTCACTTTTCAAAATTTGTGCGCAACAAAACAAAACCAATCTTGGTGAAAGATGGTGACGACTGGCGCGTGAATTTTAATTACTACTGTCTCGATAAAAATATTTCACCTGAAGTAAAAGCATTAGCCGATGAGTTTTTCGAATTTCTCGAAACCAGAATTCAGAACGCAGGGTTGTTCACTCCCGTAAATTTGCAAAAACGCGAAGCCGTTTTTTTTCACGATGAAAAAGTATTGCATGGTCGCAATGCATTTTTTGCGCGCACTCCTGCTGAACGCAGCTTAATCAAAGGCACCATTGTAGAATGGGAAAACCGTTTAAGTTGAATTTGAAACACGCCATTGGTTTTGGCACTTGGCAGTTAGGTGGCGAAACACAATTCGGTAATCGGCAAACAGGTTGGGGAAAAATTGATGAGCAGGAAGCGGTACGTGCAATTCATCATGCGCTCGAAAACGGAATCGAATTCTTCGACACAGCTGATGCTTACGGCAAAGGAAAATCAGAAATTATTTTGGGCAATGCGTTTAAGCAAAAGCCAAACCATCATCCAATCGTTTGCACAAAGGTTGGTTCTCGTTGGGATATTGATGGAAGCTTCTATCAGGATTTTTCTCCTCTCTGGATTGAGCAGGCAGTTCTTGCTTCTCTAAAAAGATTGCAGCTTGAAAATATAGATACGCTTCTGCTTCATAGCCCCGATATAAATTTCGATTGGCAGAATTATGATTTGTCTTTTTTCGAAAAGCTAATCGAGCGCGGAATTATTAACCGCTACGGAGTAAGTGTAAAATCAACAGCCGCCATCCCTCAAATCCAAAAACAGAAAGTGGGTTCTGTAATAGAAGCAATCTTCAACGTAGTGGACAGACGATTGAAAAATTTTACCGACAACAATTTCGATTTCATTGCGCGTGTTCCATTGTGTTCAGGATTTCTCACACAACGAACATTTTCTGAAACTCCGAATTTCGGCAGCACAGATATTCGCCAATACATTCCCAATGCTGATAAAAACTGGTTGGTAGAAAATATTCGCAAGCTTGATTTCCTTAACGATTTAGAAGGAGGCATTGAAGTTTCAGCTTTGCGCTTTTGTTTATCGCATTCATTTGTGAGTGTTTGCATACCGGGTATGTATAAAGTGAAACATGTGGACAGCGCGCTAAAAGCCATTGAACTCGGAAAACTTTCTGACGAAATAATTTTAAAAATTGAACAAACGCTGACGGATTTGCCTCCGGGATGGAGGTAGTCTCTACTCTGGCTTCAACACGTTTACATTTTTGTAAATCGTGTCAAACACCTGCGGATACTGTGCTTTCAATTTCCACAGCTCACTAATCTCTCCGCGCATTCCGCAGTAACGCAACACATCTTCATTGCCTTCTTCATTTAACTTCCCGAAGACTTTCGGATAGAACTTTACCAACGCTTTTGTTCTATGAATAAAAGTATCTAACCAAAACGGCAATCTCAAATTTTGATTCGGCACTCGATGATTCGCTTCTACATACTTGTAAGCGTGCGTATAAATATTTGTTCGTCCAAAACCGAAATACAATTTCTTCAGATAGTCCCAACTCATTCTGCCGCTCGTCATCAGGTGTTTGAATTTTAAATCGCGGCAGTACCAAACTTCTTTTCCGAAGTAGCGAGCGAGATAACACCACTCCGTATCGCCACCCGAAATTAATTGCCCTCCACTTCTGTCCGAAAGCACATTCTGAATTCCTGAATTGAAAAGTTGATGCAGAAAAGATTTGCGCACGGTAAATCCTGCGCCATACACTTCAGTTACTTTCGATAAATTTTCTTTGGAAGAAGATTGGTCGCCTACAGCAAAATTCTTTTCTAATTTCTTAAACCAAATTGGCTCTGCACTTTCAAAAACGGCTTCACCCATTCCACCGAGAATAGCGATTTGAGTATTCGCATTCATTATTTCAAAAGCGCGCTGCACATAATTTTCTGCGAGCCAATTATCATCATCGCAATAAAGCAGGTAATCAAATTTCGAAACAGAAAAACCTTTTCGCCTTGCGCTTGAAAGACCCGCTGTATTTTCCTTTACTACCTGAAGCTGAATGGAAGAAGTTTGAAGAATTTCATTGGCAAGTTCAAACGTATTATCAGTTGAAGCATTGTCCACTATGATAAGTTCCCATGGAAATGTGTTGTCGGTTTTTTGCTGAACAATATGCCGTATAGTATCGTGCAGGCGCGCAACGCTGTTATAGCAACAAACAATAATGGAAACACCCGCACTCATTTTTGCATCGGATATTTCGAATTGAAGATTAGCATTGGCAACGATTTTCCAAGCAAACCGAGTTTGCGTTTGACCGCACGAAGAAGCAACTGCGCATAAACCTTTATGCTGTATCCCCCATTTTCAAGAAGCAAAAGTTTATTGATTGAAAGGTTGGCTATTTGTGCGGTGTAGTTGAACAGCTCGGGATGAATAACAGTGCGTGCAGTATTTGAAGCCGCAGCGGGCAAAGCCGCATTATTAATAGCATATCCCTTACGCGTTACCAGAAAAATATTCTGCCGGTACCACCAAAATATTTTGTTGTTGTTCCAAAACGGTTCGCGCAGCAAATCGTGAAATTCAAAACCCTGTGCATTGAATTTCTTTTCCCAGTAAGCAGGTGTTTGTTCATTCAAATGGTTTTGCCCGCCCTGATTAGGCAAAGCCGCAGAAAACAAAATCACATCGCTGAGCGATGCAAGATTTTTTATAAACGCATCGGCACTTGCTTCGGTTAAGTGCTCGGCTACTTCAAGGCAAACAGCCAAATCAAATTTCTCCGAAAGATTAAACGGCTTTTCTAAATCGGCTTCTTTGAATTCATCATCTGCCAAATACTTCTTCATCAAATTTCTATCAGCCCACACGCCATCAATACCCAACACTTTTTTTACACCCTGCTGCTTGAAGCAATACAAAAAAGTGCCTATGCCGCAGCCCACATCCACCACACTCTTCGGCTGAATGAGACGATACACGGCTGGCACAATCTCCTGCGGTGCATCGGTATTGTGCACGGCTTCCTGATGAATATATTTTTGCGGCTCCATGGGTCAGAATAATTTTCGGTACAAGTTGTAAATTTTTGCGGGAACAAATTGGTTGATGAGGTAACCTTTCACCAAATCAATATGTTTTGCGGGGCGAAGAAAAACTATTCCGCGAAGTGCGCGCTGATACGCTTCGGTATCGGGCGCATTGCCTTTGAGCAATCGCAGGTAAAGCACTTCGAGCCGGTCACTGGTTTCGCGTTTAAATTTTCCGCGCGTGTGTTCGTTGAATTGGTTGAGCACATACACCATATCAAACTCAAACGCATTTTGCTTAGTGCGCCAGTTCACATGCGAAATACCGCCTGTGTGCAAGCGATACACGCTGCGCACCACGGCTTCATAATAAAACGGGGCGCGCGAAGCCAGCAGCAGATACACCAAAAAGTCTATACACTTTACACGCGCATCGGTCCATTCCGGAAAAGGCGGCATCATACTTCTGCGCAGCATCACCGTGCCCGTTTGCACAAAACCCGCGCGCCCTAAATAATCGTGCAGCGTAAACGTTCCGCTTTCTGCCAAATGCAGCAACCCGTCTTTTTGCGCCATGCCGGGTTCAAAAACAGGCGCCACATCATGTGCCGCAAACGACAGCTCAGGGTGTTTATCCAAAAACTCAACCTGCCTTTGCAGTTTGTTTTCGTCTGTCCAGTAATCATCGCCTTCGAGCAGCGCAATATATTCTCCTGTGCAGGCGTTCATGCTGCTTACCCAGTTCAGCGTCATGCCCACATTCTTCTCCAGCACATTCAGGCGTATTTTATCAGAATGTTTTGCGGCATACTCTTTTACAATTTCTGCCGTGCCATCGGTGCTGCAATCATCGCTCACCACAATCTCCATATCATAACTGCACTGCTGCATCAGCACGCTGTCGAGCGCCTGGCGAACAAAGTTTGCATGGTTATAAGTAATAAAACAAACACTCAGTTTGGGCATGGGACAAATGTAGAAGAGTAAGGGAGTTGTTCAAATGAGTTTTGAAGGCCGGTGACGGACAAATATTGCTTTAGAAGCAGTAAGGCGGTATGAAAAACTTTTTCACGGGTGCGTAAAAAGTTTCCGAACGACTGGAAATGTTTTTCACGGGTGTAAAAATGTTTTTTGCACGACTGAAAATGTTTTTCACTGGTGCGAAAATGTTTCACGAACGACTAAAAATGTTTTTCATGGGTGCGAAAATGTTTTCCGAAGGACTGGAAACATTTTTCACGGGTGTGAAAATCTCTGCATAACGAGCCTAAAAGAGCCAAAACTGCCCGTAAACCATAAAAGACAGAAAAAAACTACAAAAAGGAGTCTATTCCGGAAAAAGAACGAATTAGACACCCAACTTTATAGCCAACCGAGACCCTGTTGCAAATTTATTGCTCCTTCCCGCGTTCAAGATTAATACTCACATAAATCTTCTCTCCCGTTTCAGGATGCCTGAACCAGGCATTTTTGTATTCACCATGTGTAAGCGCGCGCAGGCGGTCAATAGCTTCGCCCATCGTCAGCTCTTCTTTTAAATCCAACTCACACAAAGCATTAAAGTCCTTCTTCAAATTCACATTGCCTTCTTCTGTGGGCAAAATTGTTTGGTAATTATTGTTGAGGATGGCAGGCAAAAACTCTTCGAGCAATTCAATTTCTGCCTGCACAATTTTATTGTAAACGTCAATCGAAGTTTCCCATGCCTCTCCGCTTACTTTCTTCTGCGCTATAATCGCCCCGTGGTCAAGCTGCTCATCTATTTCATGAATCGTAGCCCCAAACGGCAGCCCGTTCAAAATAGAAAACACCTGTGGAAACCACCCGCGGTTATAAGGATTATACCCGGGGTGAACGTTAATGCACTTCACTACCTTCACCATTTCACCAGGAAACAATTGTTTGCAGTGCAGCGAAATAACAAGGTCGTAGTTTTTAATTACCTCCTGCCATTCTTCTTTCAATTGGATAGCACTAATCTTTACCGGCAGCGAAGTATTATTGAGCAAAGCCGTGTTCACAGCAGAGCAACGGTAATCAACCGCAATGCCCTCAAACTTTTTCACCAGTTTACAAAACCCGTTGATGAGAAAAAAATTATCGGAGATAATCAGAATGTTTTTGTAGTGATACATGCTATGGCTTATCGGTCTTTAAATGTAAGAATGCTTCTGCCAATTTCCGTGTCAAAATCCGCGAGCCCTCTTTGTTCACGTGCCCCGCATCAAAATCCAGATTCCATTCATAAAACTCAGGGTGCAGCGAAGCATCGGCTAAATTGATTTTTATGCGGCTGTCGAGCTTCGCAAAAACAGGCACCGTGTTTTTGTATTGCATCTCCTTCATGCGCGGTGCCAGCACCACAAAAACCTGAATGCCCTTTGCCTGCAATTTCGAAACAATGCCATTGAGTTTGTTGTAATGAGCCGAAATAAATTTCTGTTGTGCATTCGCCTTAAACGTTTCAATGCTCACCTCTCTGCGATTGGCATTGATACTGGTATCGCTCAAAAACTCCTTCCGTTGCCCCAATACGAAATCCTTATTCACCTTTACATCATCCATCGGCACAAAGCCGTCTTTATTATCTCCAAGAAATAATTCATTTGGTTTAGAGTGGCGGAACTTCCAAACATCTTTCAGCAAATCGAATTTCAAAATGCTTTCGCCAAACGAAATACTGTTGTAAAGAATGCCGGTTGCTTTTTCTTCGAAAGAATAATTCGATTGCAGAATAGCGCGAACCGAAAACCTCCACGCAGAAAAGTTGTACCAATATTTCTGGTCGCGTGTGTGCAGATTTTCTTTGGCTATTAAATCTACATCACACAGCTCAAGTACCACAAACTTCAATTTCCCTTTGTCCTCTGCCAACAGTTTATTCAGGTAGTAATACATTTCCGTAGCAGCCGCACCCGCAATACCAAAGTTGAACGATTTAGTTTCGTGATTCGTCAGCGAATCAAAAAGCGTGGCATCCATCTGACGATAAACTCTGCTGGTGCCAATGAAAATAGTGTTGTAATCGTCTTTGTGTTTCTCCCAATAAACTTCTTTGGCATACACATTATCGTTACCCCAACCAAACGGCAAATGAAACTGATGAAAGAGCAACCCGTTGCCAACCGCAACGATTGCTACCAACAAAAAGATTTTCAATCCGAGTTTCTTCATTACTTAAAATTGGAAATAAATAAACTGATGGTCGCCAAACATTCCAAAGTTGACAATGGTGCACACAAACAAAATGTAAATCAACCATCGCACCCAAACCGGTTGACGGTTCAGCAGCAGATTTACATCGTTGTTATGCATAAACCAATGAATGCTTTCCATAATGCCGATGAACACAAAACACAAAACAAAGTTGTAAGTATCATCGCCCAAAATGTGCAGCCCTAATTGCGCCTTCGAAATGTGCAAACTGTTTTTGATAATGGTAACTGCCGTTGAGAAATCTGCAGCGCGAAAAAATATCCATGCAAAAGCCGCCAGCGAAAAAGTAGTTAATACCTGAACAAACTTATTGAGCAAAGGTGCTTTACCTAAACCAATACCGGCCCCAACCTTCCCGCGAAACTTTTTGGTGAACTCACCGAAAATGAGATACGCACCATGCAATGAACCCCAGATAACAAAAGTCCAGTTTGCCCCGTGCCACAAACCGCTAATCATAAACGTAATGAACTGATTGAAATAAGTGCGCGTCTTTGAAACCCGATTGCCGCCCAGCGAAATGTAGAGGTAATCGCGAAACCAGGTGGAGAGCGAAATGTGCCAACGCTTCCAGAATTCTGAAATTGATTTGGAGAAATACGGACGATTGAAATTGACCATTAAATCAAAGCCCATCACTTTAGCAGAGCCCAGAGCAATGTCTGAATAACCCGAGAAGTCGCAGAAAATCTGAAACGAAAAGAAGATGGTAGCGAGAATAGTTTGAAAGCCGTGGTAATCATTCGGATGATTATACACTGGGTCAACAAACAAAGTGAGCCGGTCTGCAATCACCACCTTCTTAAACATGCCCCACAACATCATGCGCAAACCTTCCACTACTCTTTGATAATCGAAAACATGTTTTTCGTAAAACTGATGCAGCATGTTTTGTGGCCTTTCAATAGGACCCGCCACCAACTGCGGATAGAACATTACATACAGCGCATAAATTCCGAAGTGCCGTTCAGCTTTTTGATTGCCGCGATAAACTTCAATTGTATAACTCATTGCCTGAAACGTGTGAAACGAAAGACCGATAGGCAATAAGATATTCAGGTAAGGAATCGGATTGGTTGCGCCAAACAAAGTACACAAGCCCGACAAATTTCCATTGAGGAAATTGAAATACTTGAACACAGCAAGCACACCAATGTTAGCGACCAGACTTGCAATCAGCCACCATTTTTTTCGTTGCGCATTCGGTTCGTTCTCTAATAAGATTCCCGCGAAGTAGTCAATGATAATGGTGAAGAAGAGAATGAGAATGTAAACCGCTTTAAAGAACATGTAGAAGTAACAACTGGCGGCTAACAGCCACGCCCAACGCGCCCGTTGCGGCAACAAAAAATAAATGATTGTTACAATCGGAAAGAAGAGAAGAAAAGTAAATGAGTTAAAGAGCATGAACGCTTCTTATTTTTTCAATAAACCTTTGGCGGCTAATTCAGCCATGCTTTTTTCGTAATTGTCTTTTTCGATTTGCTGTGTGTTTACCCAATCGGCAAAAAGTTTTATTCCTGTTTCGAAATTTGTTTTGGGAACAAAACCCAATTTCGATTTTATTTTTTCGAGTGCGGCAAAATTATGGCGTATATCTCCCAGGCGATAATTACCCGTAGTTTTTATTTCAATGCTTGATTGATACAAGCGCTTTAATGTTTCTGCAACAGTCAAAACAGAAGTAGCCACACCCGAACCCACATTAAATACTTCGTTGTTTGCCTCCGGTTTTTCGATACCGAGAATAGTAGCGTTCACCACATCATCCACAAAAACAAAGTCGCGGCTTTCCAAGCCGTCTTCAAACACGTTGATGTTATTGCCGTTTTTTATTTGCGTAGAAAAAATGGAAAGAATTCCCGTGTAAGGATTTTTAAGCGATTGCCCGGGACCATAAACATTCTGATAACGAAAAATAACGAATGGGATTTTTGCCGCGCCACACATCATACTCACGTACTGTTCCTGATTGTACTTAGTAATGCCGTATAACGAAAGCGGATTGATTCGCGAATCTTCATCAGTCGCCAAAACTTTTAAATCGTTTCCGTTTTCATCTAAAGGCTCAAATTTTTTCAATTGCATTTGCTCCTCGCTTCGCGATGTAGGATAAACCGCTT
The DNA here is from genome assembly GCA_947476645.1 of Bacteroidota bacterium. Lineage (GTDB taxonomy): Bacteria > Bacteroidota > Bacteroidia > Chitinophagales > LD1 > Bog-950. The sequence goes on along the minus strand of CANJRM010000009.1, from coordinate 33,457 downwards.
CGCCTTTTGCGTTCTGATATTTTCCTTCGCCATACACAGCGCGCGAAGAGGAGAGTATTACTTTTTCAACGTTGTGTTTTTCGTTCAGCAATACATCGAGCAGCGCACCCGTGCCCGTGCAATTGACATCAATATATTTTTCAACCGAATACATTGATTGACCTGTTCCTGTTTCGGCCGCGAGATGAATAATAACATTTGCCTGCTTCACCACATCAACTAAACTTTCTCTATCGCGCACATCGGCTTCAATAAACTGAACTTTATCCTTAATCGAATTGTATAAAGGCGATTGCTCTTTGTTGCCGTGAATTTGCGGAGAGAGATTATCCAGCACAATTACTTCATACCCCTTCTGCAAAAGTTGTAGCGAAAGATTTGAGCCAATGAAGCCGGCACCGCCTGTTATCAGAACTTTTTTCGCCATCAGAATTTGTTTTCAAGTTTAATCCAGCTCTCCGGAATTACAGTTGAATAATCTTCGTCTGAATTCAACCATGTTTTCGGAGCAATAATTTTTTTGTCCTCGTTTTGTGTCAGCCACGCACCCCACCAGCTAAACGTAGAATTAGGAATCACATGGTTTCTGCAATAAGTCATCAGGCGAAGGTCTTCATAAAAATTGGGAAAGTTATGCGTTACAAATTCATGCTCGTAAGGAATCTTATAATTGTTCAGCACCCATTCGTTGTCATCTGAAAAAATAAAGACACGCATATTTTTGCCAAGCATATCTGCCATCGCTTTCAATCCATCAGTGTAATACTGTTCACGGCAAACATTCATAATCGGGTTTGCCAAAAAATTTGTTCTGCGAATACTGATGCAAACCGAATCGGTATTCTGCATTCGCTTGATTACTTCTGCATTTTTTTCATTCACCGGATTCTTCAAGGTGAACTCTTTCAGAATTACGTTGCGATGCTTCTTGAAATAAAGCTCACTCACAAAATAGCCTTCCACATAGGTGTTGTCTTTTATGCGAAGCAAATTCGGGTCGAATACTGTTTCCTTTTCTTTCACCCAACGCTTGCGATAATACGGAGCGCGCTCGTGTAATTTTTTATTGATGTAGTAAGAGATACGGTTGCTGCCATCAACGGTTTTCACTTTTTTAATTTCTTCCTCAGTAGCAACGTTGTCTAAAATGTTGAAATGGTCTAAGCCGTAATCGCGCTTGTAGGTAAAGCCAAACTGCGTTACTTCTGCGTAGTTGATGTAATACGAATTGTCAATTTTGAATTCCACACCAAGGTCAAGCCCGCGCGCACGACCATACGCGTATTGACACAATTGATTGCCGATGCCCTGAAATATTTTTACAATAATCATTTTATAAACTGTCGAAGTTTCAATTTTAAGTAAAGCGCAATTTCAGAAACAGTTTCAGGTTTCATTTTCTCGTTAGGAAGTTGACTGACCCAATTACGGTCTGTTTCATAGCCGAGTTGTTGCAATTTTTCTCCTGCCGAGTTATTTACGGCTTCCCCAATTTGCTTGGTGTAATAATTTTTCCAATCGCCACTTGTTCCTTTTCTGAGAAACTGAAACTGCTTGGTATTTTGTTCGCTTTGGAATTTAGTCTTCAGCTTTTCAAAATTTTCTGCTTCTACTGCATCGGCTACAGAAATTGTTTGAATCTCTTTCAAATTAAAACCAGCAATTGATTTTTCGAGAATGAAAGCAGTTTGCCTTTTTAAATCCTCATAACTCACGAACACAATATCATTTCTATTTGAAGCCCATTTTTGCCAATGGTCAATATGCTTATCCCACGTAAGCAGATGCGGAATGCTTTTGATTCCGTGTGCTACAAATTCAAGAATGTAGTTTTTGATTTTCTGCTTTCCTGCTGTGTAATCGTCAGGATTTCTCAGATGAACGACTGACTCATTATAACCATCTACGTTGCTTAAATATTTATCTCCGGGTCGAACGAAATAGAAGAATGCAGAAATGGAAACATCGCGAACATCGCGATAGACATAAAACACTTTGAAATCTTCAGACGGATATTTTTTGAATAAATCTTCGGGGAGCAAATGGCTTTTGATAACTCGCGTGTTACTCAAATTTGTATTAAGCATTCGCGCGTTTACTTCGGCATGGTCTTCATCATCATCCACCATCTTTGCTGTAAAAATCTGACAGAGCATTTTCGCCAACCAGGTGTTGCCCGATTTCGGATAGCCCGCAACTATGATGGTAGTTTGACTGCTCATGATGAAAAAATTAAGCTGAAATATCCCAAGCCAATTTTGGCTTTATCAATTGATGCGAGGTGTCGCCAAACCATGTTTCGTTTTCGCGCACATCCTGAATTTCGAAGGTGAGCACTTCGCGCACTAAATGCAACGGAGTTGATTTATCTTTTGCCAAAAGAATATTAATGGTGAACTTTCCATAGTTGAGCAGGTTCTCGGGAATCTTACACGAGCCGCTGAACTTGCCTTTCTTCGCCACATACAAATCGCTGGTAGAATTAAAAATTGCCTGACCTAATACCGAGCGAACAGTCATACTAAAGTTAAGCGGCAAATCATCTTCAAAACATTCGGCTTCAAATTTTACTTCGAAAGAATTGTTGATGGTGATGATTTTATCTTCAATGTCGGTCGATTCAATCCACGCTTTTGTCAATCGTGCGCGTTGCGGGTCCTGAGTTTTTTCCGGTTCAATTTCCCGATACAAAACATTGTCAGCATTTACATGCACATACTTTTTTACCATTTCACCAATAGGTCCTTGCGCATCTAAATTTCCATTCACCAATAAAATTGCGCGGTGGCAAAGCGAACTCAATGCTGCCATGTTGTGGCTCACAAACAAAATTGTTCTCCCATCTTTATCGCTCACATCCTGCATTTTGCCCATACACTTTTTCTGAAAATCAGAATCGCCAACAGCAAGCACTTCGTCAACAATTAAAATTTCGGGCTCCAAATGTGCAGCTACGGCAAAAGCTAAACGCACATACATTCCGCTGCTGTACCGCTTCACCGGGGTGTCAATAAATTTTGCCACACCACTGAAATCGACTATTTCGTCAAACTTTCTTCGCACTTCATCGCGCGACATGCCGAGGATGGCACCATTCAGGAAAATATTTTCGCGACCAGAAAGTTCGGGATGAAAACCAGTGCCTACTTCGAGCAAGCTGGCAATGCGTCCTTTCATTTTCACGCTTCCTGTACTTGGTGCGGTTACGCGTGAAAGAATTTTCAGCAGTGTGCTTTTGCCTGCTCCGTTTTTACCAATTACACCAAGCACTTCTCCTTGTTTCACTTCAAAACTCACATCGCGGAGCGCCACGTGAATTGCTTTTTCATCGTAACTTTCATTCACGCGAAGCAACGGATCTTCTTTGCCGGTGATACGCGCAAAGGTTCGCTGTATATCACTAGCGAGGGTACCAGTACCTACTTTGCCCAGTTGGTACACTTTCGAAACATTTTCAACTTTTATTACCGTGCTCAATGCTGCTAATTAAATTGTATCCATAAAACTGTTCTCCACTCTTCTAAACATAAGTATTCCGATCACCAAAAGAACTATCGCAAATGTACTACTATATAAGATGGCTTCTAACGAAAACGTTCCCCGCCCTAAAAGTGCATAGCGAAACATCTCCACCACAGGCGAAAGCGGGTTAAGCATAGCAATTGATTTGAAGCGTGCCGGAATAAGCGAGAGCGGATAAATAACCGGTGTGGCATACATCATCAACTGCACTCCAAAGGCGATGAGATAACTTAAGTCGCGATACTTGATAGTAAGCGATGAAACCAAAATGCCCAACCCCAAACCCATCATAGCCAATAGGAGAATTACAAATGGAATGGCAAGCAAATAAATGGTAGGATGAATATTGTTGTGGTAGTAAATTAGAAACGGAATGAGTAGCAAACACTGAATAAAAAAACTCATCAGGTTAGAGACTATTACGGAGATGGGAATAACTAATCGGGGGAAATAAACTTTGCCAAAAATGTGCGCATTGCCAATGAAAGTATTGGAGGTTTTTGTGAGGCACGATGAAAAATAGTTCCAAAGCACTACACCGGTAAGAATGAAAAGTATCCGCGGAATTTCATCCGTAGGAACTTTGACGATGGAGATAAAAATGGTATAGACAGCTGTGGCGAAAAGCGGTTGCAGAAAATGCCAGAGCGGACCGAGAATGGTTTGCTTGTAAACCGAAATAAAATCTCTGCGGACAAACAACAGAATCAAATCGCGGTAACGCCAGAGTTCCCGTAAATTAAAATTGAAAATTCCTTCGGTGGGTTCTATGACCTGTGTCCATTCATTCTTATTTATTTCCGCCTGCACCATCGCGAACGAAAATATCTTTTTCCATTAGGATTTAAAACGCAAAACATGCCGCATAATCTGACAAATGCGTTTCACTTGTTCCGTTTCTAATTCATAATAAAGCGGAAGGCAGAGCACTCTGCCCGAAATGTCTGCTGTAATCGGCACACTTTGTTTCTTCACGTAGTTAAGCGTAGAAAGTGGCGGATAAAAATATCTGCGCGGATGAATGAAATCTGCATGAAGCGATAGCACCACACTTTTTAAAATGGTTTCGCTTTCAAACAGTACAGGATAGTACGCGTAATTGTATTCCGTATCTACAGGAATAGTTGGGCGTGTGATGTGCAAATTATCTTTCAGCAAAAGTTCATCGTAAAGTTCCGTCAACTCTTTTCGTTTGCGGATAATTTCTTCCACATACGGAAACACACACAAGCCCATTGCCGCATGAAACTCTGAGTTTTTGGCGTTGATACCTACACCCCAAAACTCCTCCTGCCCTTTATGCCCGAAGTTGCGCATGTAACTGAATTTATGTGCAGCTGTTTCATCGTTGGTTACGATTCCACCACCTTCAGTTGTATGAAAAAGTTTAGTGGCGTGAAAACTCAACGTGGAAGCATCGCCATAATTTACGAGTGGCTTACCTTTATATTTTACTCCGAAAGCATGAGCTGCATCGTAAATAATTTTGAGCTTGTATTTTTTCGCAATTTTATCCAACGCTTCTACATCACATGGAATTCCATAGACGTGTGTCGCAAGAATGCCTGTTGTTTTCGCAGTAACAAGCGACTCAACTTTCGATGCATCAATAGTTAAAGTCTTCGCATCAATATCGGCAAAAACAGGTTTGCAGTTTTCCCAAACAATAGAAGATGTAGTGGCTACATACGAAAAAGGAGTAGTTATAATTTCGCCCGAAAGCTCTAATCCTTTTATCGCAATTTGAATAGCAGAAGTGCCGTTGTTCAGAAACACAAAATGCTTTGACTCAAAATAGTTTCTGAGCTTTTCTTCAAGTTCAAGCAGTAGGGGTCCGTTATTGGTGAGGTGAGCGCGCTCCCAAATTCCTTTAAGATATTTCTGATATTGTTCGGCTGGCGGAAGAAATGCTCGCGTAACGTTTATCATGTTTTTGTTTTATAGTGAAAATAAAAAATCAGTTTGCGTTTGGATTATTGATTCTGTAATTAGTAACAATAAGTAATACTGCCAACAACGGTTGAATTGGAATTCGGTAGCGCACTAACGCACCATAATTAAAACTCGTCATACCAATAGCAATTCCTATAATAATAATAATGGGAATGCAAAGCATAACGATGTGGTCGAGAAACAAAACATTCACCGCTCGATAAGCTCTTCCTGTAAAGAATACGCGAAACACAAAAAACAAAAACACCAAACTTTCAATACCTGACAAAAGCATGACGGCATTTCTTATTTGCCATGGGAAAGGACCAAATAGACAGATAACAAGCGCTAAGGGCGCTTTGCGCAAAATTCCTGCAAGACTGTAATCCACATCATCTCCTAAAGAATAAGCTGAACCTCCTTGTGTTTCGCCCAAGTACGTGTGCCAGCTATGAAACCCTTCGGCTTTTTGTGTAAGTGCATCTACATTATATGACTGAACTGAGTTTCCAAGTCCCTGAATGAAAAGAAACGACAGCAGGGCTCCGGCTCCTAAAAAAACCGGACCGGCAATAATTCGCAACAAACCACTTTTAAAAGCGCTTCGATAATAAATAGCTGTCATCAACAAAAGACCGGGAATAATGGAAAACAAGATAAATCCGCGAATGGAAGAAATGGTGAAACCCGAAATGATAAGCCAAATAACATTGACAGTAATATTTTTTTTACTGATTACCAATTGATAAAAAGAGGTAATGAACAAAAAAATTGCTCCCAGCATAATCGTATCCTTTGAAACTCCAGAACCCCAAAATACAACAGAGGGAATCATTAAAAAGGCAATGGCAAATTGCTTTTCTAATCTTGGGTAGAGGGAGGAGAACAAAGCAAAAGCTCTGAAAATAAAAATGTAGGAGATGAAGCCAAAGACAACAGTACAGACGATATATGAGTTGAAGCAGAAAAGGTTGACGAGTCCGCCAATGCGAATTGTAGTAAGCGAAGCGGTTCCACGCAACAAATACGAAGCACCATGACTGTAAGCATCATAAAAGCACTCCAGAGGATAACCGGGAAATGGAGTTAATACAAAATATAAACAGGTGCCGGGGTCGCGAAAAAATAATTTGTAAAGGGGTTTCATGGTGATATAGAAGTTGATGGTATCACCCCCTCTGTAATAAAAAAGGTAGATGAAAGCAAACCCTATTGAACCCAACATTTTGTAGTTAAGTCCCCGCATATAATATCGTTGGTAAATTGCGTTGCCCGAATTTTTTCCTTTAATGAAATTGGCAAAGAGATATATCAATCCGAGGTAAACAGGCAGTAAGATTATGTCAATAACATCCATAGTTCAATTTCAAAAGTAAGCGATTATTTCAGTCAATGGGTTTGGTTTTTGAAAACCCGTGCTACCTTTCATCTTTGCCGAAATTAGAATTACAAAGCACATGTGCGGAATTGCCGGATATTTTTCGAAGGAAACTAATCATAACTGCGAATCGTTTTTGAACGATGCGGTTAAATCACTTTCGAAACGCGGACCCGATTTACAGCAAACAAAAATTCTTTCTCCGCAAATTGGTTTTGCTCATGCGCGCTTGTCTATCATAGATACTTCTACTGTCGCAAGCCAACCAATGAGCGATGCCAGTGGCAGATTCACAATAATTTTCAATGGGGAAATTTTCAACTATCGCGAACTCAAAGAAAAATTTTTGCGCGATGTAAAATTCGATTCTGCTTCAGATACCGAGGTTCTGCTTCATCTCTTTATTCAACAACGAGAAAAATGTTTACAGCATCTGAACGGATTTTTTGCGTTTTCCATTTATGACAATCAGAAACAAGAAATTTTTCTTGCCCGCGACCGTTCAGGAATAAAACCGCTGCATATTTATTCAGATGGAAGAATGACTGTGTTTGCTTCAGAATTGAAAGCCATTCTGAAGTTTCCAATCAAAAAAGAAATTGATTATAACACACTCGCGCTCTATCTTCAATTGAATTATGTGCCTGGCTCAAATTCTATTTTGAAAAACATTCAGCGATTGATGCCTTCACACTTTGCAGTGATTCATGCAAACGGAAATTTAAAAACAGAAAAATATTACTCAGTTCCTTACGAAGGCGGACAAAGAATTTCGAATAAAAATTTCAATTACGAATCTTCGAAAGTGACACTTCGAAAATTAATTGAGGAATCAGTTCAGCGAAGATTGGTGAGTGATGTTCCTTTGGGTTCGTTTTTGAGTGGCGGGATTGATTCTTCTATCGTTTCGTATTGCGCGGCAAAAAATGTAAAACAGCTCAACACTTTTTCAATTGGTTTTAGCGATGAGCCTTATTTTGACGAAACAAAATATGCCAATCTTGTTGCAAAGAAATTTGAAACCAATCACACGGTATTCTCTATTTCGAACGATGAAATGTTTTCGCACATCTTCGATATTCTCGATTACATAGATGAGCCGTTTGCCGATTCATCGGCTATTGCGGTTTACATTCTGAGCAAAAAGACAAGAGAGAAAGTTACTGTAGCACTTTCGGGTGATGGTGGCGATGAACTCTTTGGTGGTTACAATAAACATCAGGCGGAACTTCGTGCGCGGCAAAATAATTTTTTAAATGCTGTTTTGAGTACAGGGCTTCCATTTTTCAAAATGCTTCCCAAGTCACGTCATTCAAAATTCGGAAATCTGTTTAGGCAGTTGCAACGCTACAGCGAGGGTTTGCAACTCACTGCTTCTGAACGTTACTGGCGATGGTGCGTTTTTAATTCTGAAGAATCCGCGCGCTCACTTCTTCAAAACAAAAATGCCGTTGACAAATATGAATTGGAAAAGCGAAAGCAATTTGTGCGCGATGCGGTGAAAGAAGATGGAGAACTAAACGATATTCTTTTTGCTGACACACAAATGGTTTTGCCAAATGACATGCTTACGAAAGTTGACCTCATGAGCATGGCAAATAGTTTAGAAGTGCGAGTGCCACTCCTTGATTATACAGTTGTTGATTTTGCATTCTCTCTTCCTGTTTCGTTCAAGTTGGATAAAAATTCGGGAAAGAAAATTTTGAAAGATGCTTTCAGAAATGATTTGCCAGAGGAATTGTTTCATCGTCAGAAACACGGCTTTGAAGTGCCGCTTTTGAAATGGATGAAAACAGGATTGCGTTCGTTGATTGAAGAAGAATTGCTTTCGAGAAAATTTATTGAGGAGCAAAATATTTTTGATGCTTCTGCTATTGAGAATCTGAAACAAAAACTTTTCAGCAATAACCCCGAAGATGCACATGCCACGGTTTGGGGCTTGCTCGTGTTTCAGTATTGGTACAAAAAATATTTTTTGTAGAAGTTTAAAAAACCTCGTTGAGGTTAAACGCAAAGCCGCGAGAACCACCTGAACCAAATCCATAATCAACGGCAGAGTTTGTATTGGTGCGCTTGTTCATTTTAATACGAAGACCGAAACCAACTCCGGGCTGTGCTTTTACAAAATTATTGCTGGGCCATTCAGAAAGTGTTTGAAGATTTCCGAACACCACACCGCCCAACAAACCGCTGCGCAAAATATTGAAGCGGAATTCTGTTTCTAAGTAAATCATGTTTTTACCCCTGAATCTTCCCATCGCGTAACCACGGCCGGTGTTGTTGTATGTATCCCAACCTGTGCTTGGCAAATCAAGATATGGGGGATGACCAGAAAGTGTAAGCCACAAATAACCCCAAAGCGCAAAGCCAGCATCCCAATGAATTGGCAACGGAAAATATTTTCGGTAATCGACTAAAAGAGAATTGTAACTGTTATTGCTGCCTAAAAACTTCTGATTGCTTCTGAACTGAAAATTGAAAAGCATTCCGCTTTTCGGATTGTTGGAATTGTCTCTGGTATCATACAAAAAATTAAGCGACAAACCCGAAGATGTGGTGTTTTTAGAATAGCCATACTTTTGAAAATCGGTTGCTTTGCCTTCGGCAGCACTTTCATCAATAATGCGCCAGTGATAATCGAAGTGATAGCCCAAACCAATATTTATGTTTTCGCTTACCTGATAGAGCAACGTTTCATAAACGCGAATTTGTGAGTAGTTGATTTTGTCGGCATTGGTGAGTAAGGTTCGGCTGCCCAAACCGTATGTCACCGTTGGGAAATTATAGTAACGCCAATCGCCCACCAAACGAAATTTGTCTTTATAGAAATACAAACCCGAAAGCGAAGTTGCTATTACCTGGTTGTATTGAGTGTATTGAAAATTGCTGTTGAAGAATGAAAGTGCGATTCTGTCCTTTTTGCCCGTGTAAAAAGAAATATTGATAGGTAACACACCTGCTACACCAGTCGCGATAGAATATCCGGGATACGGAATTGCAGTGATAAAAGGACCGTTTACATTTTTTTTACGCGAAAACAGACCGCCACTTTTTTTCTTGAAAACCATCTTCACTACATCAAGCACATCCATTTGGGCGTTGATAGAATCTTTAGCTATTGGAATTGGCGTAGGCATTTCTGCATGCAAACAACCGATGGCAAGAAAGCAAAAGCAAAAAATAATTTTAGGGTAAAGCATTTTTTCAAACAAACTCAGAACGAAAATTCATAGCACAACAATATTGAATTGCCCTACGACACTATAATATTTGGGAAGTTTAATGTCCTCTGTTAACGATTGTTTTCCAAAATAAAGGACGGGATATAAAACCAGTTTTTCTACACTCAAGTTTCTGCTACCAGAGATTCGATATTCAGAACTTTCAACGCATTCATCGCGGCATTTTGTTCTGCTACTTTTTTGCTGAATCCTTCTCCGCGCGCAATCACTTTGCCGCTTATCTCCAAATCAATCACAAAATAGGCTCTGCGGTTTTTGGTCTTTTCATCGGCCACTTTAAAATCAATGCTCTTGCCCTCGCGCTGTATGTAATGGAAAATCTGGCTCTTGTAATCGGTATTGGTTTGTTCGAGCGTATCTACATCTATCAGATTCTTAAGCACCCGTTTGAGAATAAATTTTCTCGTAGCTTCAAAACCCGCATCGAGATAAACAGCACCTACTAAGGCTTCAAAAGTATTGCCGCCTAAATCTTTCGAAACATCGGTCATACTTCTGCGGTTGAAATTCAGTTTCTCGAGCAAGCCCAGTTTAGTTCCCACTTCATTCAGCGATTTCCGGTTCACAATCTTCGAACGAAGCTCCGTCATAAACCCTTCTTCTTTGTAAGGATACTTTTTGAAAAGGTACTCGCAGATGATAGCGTCTAAAATGGCATCGCCCAACAACTCCAGTCGTTCGTTATTTTCTTTTGCTTCAATAAATTTTGAACGGTGTTGAAATACCTGCTTGTATAATTTCAGATTACTCGGAGTAATTCCCGTAATGCTTCTGATATAAGATGCCAACTGCTTATCGCCCGAAAGAAAGGTGTTGTAGAGTTTTTTTATCAAGACAGGGGAAAATTGCTGACTGCAAGTTACAGTTGAAAAACAAAAAAGGAAATCATTTTTTCAACCGTGAAACTACTTCACAAACTTCTTAAACACCACCGTAGCATTATGCCCGCCAAAACCAAAGCCGTTGCTCATGGCAACATTCACCGTGCGCTGCTGAGCTTTATTAAAAGTGAGGTTGAGTTTCGGGTCAATAGCAGGGTCGTCAGTAAAGTGATTGATAGTAGGCGGAACTATATTTTCTTCCACCGCTTTAATACATGCGATAGCTTCCACCGCACCGGCAGCACCAAGTAAATGCCCCGTCATTGATTTGGTACTCGAGATGTTCATCGTATAAGCATGCTCGCCAAATATTTTCTTTATGGCAGTGAGTTCAGCAATATCACCAAGCGGTGTAGAAGTTCCGTGAACATTGATATAATCAATATCAGTAGCTTTCATTTCAGCATCTTCTAAAGTATTTTCCATAACAAGCACGGCACCTAAACCTTCAGGATGCGGAGCAGTTAAGTGATGTGCATCTGCACTCAATCCACCGCCAGCAAGCTCACAATAAATTTTTGCACCACGTGCTAAAGCATGTTCCATTTCTTCGAGTACGATTGCACCTGCCCCTTCACCAATTACAAAACCATCTCGGTCTTTATCAAACGGGCGAGAAGCTGTTTGCGGAGAATCGTTCCTTTCGCTCAAAGCCCGCATCGCATTAAAGCCGCCAACACCACCCGGACTCAAAGGAGCTTCGGAACCACCGGTAATAAAAACAGATGCTTTGTTGAGACGAATCAAATTGAATGCTTCAATCATCGCAATGTTTGAAGTAGCGCAAGCAGCCACTGTAGCAAAGTTTGGTCCGCGATAACCCCACCGCATGGAGATAAGCCCGGCTGCTATATCAATAATCATTTTAGGTACATAGAAAGGATTGAAACGCGGTGTGCCATCGCCTTTTGCAAAGGCAATAATTTCTTCGTGAAAAACATCTAAGCCACCTACTCCCGAACCCCAGATAACACCCACACGGTCTTTGTTCAACACGGCTTTATCCAAACCCGCATCGCGAATGGCTTCATCGCTGGCCACTAAAGCATATTGGGTAAAGCGATCAATGCGCTTTACTTCTTTGCGTTCAATAAAATTTAAAGGGTCGAAGTTTTTTACCTCGCAGGCAAAGCGCGTTCTGAATTTTGAAACATCGAAACGGGTAATAGGAGCCGCACCGCTAACACCATTCAATAAGTTTTGCCAAAAATCACCGGCTGTATTTCCTATAGGAGTTAAGGCGCCAATGCCCGTAACCACCACTCTTTTCAAATTCATGCCACGAATAAAATTTAATTTCCTTTAGTTGAAAAACTTTTTGCCCTAAGCACAAATAAAAACGGCTCCGTTTTGAGCGGAGCCGTCTTCTTTTCTTTCAGTTCTATTTACTTGCTGACAGTTTTTTCGAGGTATTCGATGGCTTGCCCTACGGTGCCAATCGTTTCTGCCTGCTCGTCCGGTATGGAGATATTGAATTCTTTTTCGAATTCCATAATCAACTCAACCGTGTCTAAGGAGTCAGCTCCAAGGTCGTTGGTGAAGCTTGCTTCAGGGGTTACCTGGCTTTCTTCTACACCCAACTTGTCAACGATAATTTTCTTTACTCTTTCTGCGATGTTTGACATGTCTAATGGTTTATTTAGGGTGCGAAAGTAAAAACATATCCTCCTTCACCAAAAAAATGTTTGAGCCGGAAAACGGGGCATAGAAGTACATAAGAAAGCCCTCCCGTTTCCGGAAAGGCTTCTTTTTTAAACCACAACCCACCTTTATGAAATCTTTACTTCGATAGTTCCTTTGGTTTTTGCCTCTTCCATTTTAGGAAGTGTTACTTTAAGAATTCCGTTTTCGTAAGCCGCAGCTATTTTATCTGCCACTATTGTTTTAGGCAAAGTGAAACTGCGCTTGAACGAACTGTGAACGAACTCTTTACGCGTAAACTTTTCGCCCTCTTCCAATTTGTTTTCAGAAGCTTCGGCACCGATGGTAAGAATGCTGTCTTCTACTTTAATACTGAAGCTGTCTTTGTTGAAACCCGGAGCCGCTACATCAATGGTGTAAGCGTCCTTGGTTTCTTTAATGTTGGTTGAAGGAGATGAAGTCTTCACCCATTCATTAGCTAAAAAGTTAGGAAAGTCGTTTTCGAAAATGTTTTCAATGAGGTTCGAAAATCTCGGAGCGTGAATGCGTCCGGTTTCTGGTTTTACTGATACAAGTGTCATAGTATTTGGTTTTTGTTTTTTGAAAAATGTTTGACGGGAACATTCTTTCAAACCAAGTACCAATACTATTTATCGGAATATTTGTCTATACAACAGTAGTATTAACGGACGAAATTTCTGAAAGGTGGCGTTTGAAGCGGAAATTATTTCAGTCCACACGCTCGCTCAACTCCAGCCAGCGCATTTCTTTCTCTTCCAGTTCTTTGGTGACTGTGCCTATGCGCTCAATCATTTTATTGAGTTCTTCGTAAGGAGCGTTGCCGGCAAGTAGTTTTTCGTTGAGGTCAGCTTTTTCCTGTTCAAGTGCAGGAACTTCTTTTTGTAAAGCTTCGAACTCGAACTTTTCTTTAAACGTGAGTTTCTTTTTTTCGAGTGTGTTTTTCTTTTCGGTAACTTGAGGAATATTAACTGTAGTTGGAATTGCGGTTAACACGGTTCCCTTCGATTCCTGTTGTTTGCTGCCACCGCCTTGCGTAGCTTTCTTCTTCCGCACTTCATCAATACGCCACTCGGTATAGTTGCCGGGGAAATCGTTTACCACACCATCGCCTTCAAAAACAAAAAGGTGGTCAACGAGTTTATCCATAAAGTAACGGTCGTGCGAAACAATGATTACGCAGCCCTGATATTGCTCTAAGAAATCTTCGAGCACAGTGAGCGTTACCAAATCCAAATCGTTGGTGGGCTCATCGAGAATTAAAAAATTCGGATTGCCGAAAAGAATAGAAAGTAATTGCAGACGCTTCTTTTCGCCCCCGCTTAGTTTAGAAATGTAAGTGAACTGCTGCTCGGGAGTAAACTGAAACAACTCCAGAAACTTTCCTGCAGATACTTTAGTGCCGTCTGCCAGCGGAAAGTTTTCGGCAATATCTTTTACAAATTCAATAACGCGTTTATCGTCTTTTACCTGCAAACCCTGCTGATGGAAATAACCATACACAACAGTCTCTCCCGTATTTATTTTTCCTGAATCGGCTTTCTCCAGGCCCATGATAATATTGAGGAAAGTAGATTTGCCCACTCCGTTTTTTCCGATAACACCAATGCGTTCGCGGTGCTTGAAGGTGTAATCAAACCCCTTCAGAATTTTCTTTTCGCCAAACGATTTATGAACCTTCTTCAACTCCAGAATTTTGCCGCCTATGCGCGTCATCTTCACCTGCAACTGCAACTTGTCTTCGTTTCTGCCCGAGTTAGCTTTTTCTTCTACATCATAAAAAGCATCCTGACGCGATTTCGATTTGGTAGTGCGCGCCTTGGGCTGCTTGCGCATCCACGCCAATTCTTTGCGGTAAAGATTTTTGGCTTTGTCCACCGAAGCAGCGTCTGATTCTTCGCGCTCAATTTTGCGCGTAAGGTAATTGGTGAAATCGCCACGGTGAATGTAGAGCTGCTGATTGTCTATCTCTATAATTTCGTTGCAAACGAGGTCTAAGAAAAATCTATCGTGGGTTACAAGCAGGAGAGTTGTTTTGTTGTCCGATAAAAATTCGGCCAGCCATTCAATCATTTGAAAATCGAGGTGATTGGTAGGCTCATCGAGAATCAAAAAACTGTTGCGGTCGCCAAAACTTATATCAATGAGCACCTTTGCCAGCGACAAACGTTTGCGCTGACCGCCCGACATAGAGCCCGCTAACTGGTCGAGGTCGGTAATGTTGAGCGAGCTAAGAATTTCCTTTACCGTGCTTTCAAAAGTCCAGGCGTTGAGCTCGTCCATTTTGCCCATCAGTTCGGTGAGGCGGTCATCGTCATGATGTTCCATAGCCAGCTCATATTCGCGAACGGTATTAATAACGGGGTGGTCGTAACTCAAAATATTTTCGAGCACGTTTTTATCTTCTTCAAAGGTTGGGTTCTGGTCCAGAAACGAAACGCTTACGTCTTTATTAATCCAGATTTTTCCGCTGTCGGCCGTATCTTTGCCGGCAAGAATGCGCAGCAAAGTGGTTTTGCCTGCTCCGTTTTTTGCTACGAGCGCAATCTTATCGCCCTGTTCGATATTAAAAGTGATATTGGTAAAAAGCGGTTTTTCTACAAAACTCTTGGTGAGATTTTCAACGTTTACATAATGCATAAGGGGCGCGAATGTAACTTATTGAGCGAATCGGGAATTTAGAGGGGTTTACCTTCCTCCCATTTTCACCGCAATCTCCAACTGCGCCTGGCAAATTTTTAATGCTTCTTTGGTTTGGCGAAGCTCCTCCTCTAATAATGTAATCTTAGCCAGTGCTTCGTTGAGCTTAGCTTCTTCCACCATAGGTTCAGCGGGAACGGGATAAAAATATTTGAGCAAATCGGTGTTCAGTGCCTTTCCTATTTCAAGTAGTTCGGCAATGTTCCAGGTTCGCTTTTTAAGCATTTGGTTAATAGTGGTATTGTGCCAGCCCACCAGTTTGCCCAGCTTGCGCTGGGTCATTCGCTGCTCTTTCATAATGGCGCGGACAATTACATTAATATCGGGATAGTCTTTACCGAGCGTGGCGTTCTTTTTGGTATATCCGAAGGGCATAGTATTGATTATTTTGGTTTAGAATATAATTATGCGAATGTAAATCTGTATTAAGTAAGCAACAAAGCCAATAATTCAAGCAAAACCAATCATTATCTCAATCCTAAACTCAATTAAATAAAGTCCTACACCCATTATACGACTGCAAATGTCTATTTGTGGTTGCATAATAGAAATAGATGCTTAAAAAATAATTACTTTAGAAGAAATAATACAAACTTTAGAAGCAATAATATATTGTTTTGATTACTTAATATACACTTGTTATAAATTAATTATTGTAAATGCTTAGTTAATACTTAGTTTTGAATAGATAATAATTACTTCTGATTATATAATAATTACTTTGGATTACATAATAGTTAGTTATGCTTATAGGATACAGACTATTTAAGATAAGCAGACAGGAGAAGCTCACTTATAGGATTAAAGCTCCTTACTTACAATCGCATTCAAACTCATTTTCCAAATCTGTGCAGGTAACCACTTTCCAGGCATTATCGCATTTGGCAATTACTATGCGCAGGTGCTGGTGGTTGTGACTGTAACCTTCGTAAGCATAACTGGGGCAGGGAGTATCGTTGGGTTTGCTTTTTCTTTCGTTGATGTTATCAGCCGAAATTATTTCCTCAATTTCCTGCGCATCAATATGGCGGCACTGCATGCGGCAGCGCGCGTGTTTGGTATAAATTAATTCGTGTGCAGGTGTTTGAGTTTGTGGCGCGGGCGTGTTACGCGTTTCGCAACTGCACAAAAAAGCGGTGAGGAGTAAAAGGAGAAGGGAAGAGGTGGGCTTCAGAACTTAGTGGATTTTTCTGCCGTGGAGATAATAGTCATCTCCACCGCCCATGCCACCGTAGTGCGTTGAGATACTGATAGCATCTATATCGGTTTTAGTGAAATCCATTCTACCCCACCATGTGAAACAATATGTCGAAACACTCAGTGAAGGAGAGTAAATAAAGACTTTGCTATCATATACAACAGATACTGAATCATATTTTTGTATAGAGATGATAACGTTTGTAAGAGTATCTATAGTTCCACCGTATCCCATTTGCCAAACATTGTGCGTTCCCGAAACCAAATAATTTCCAACTACTGAGTCTGTAAAAAAATAAGGGTTAAAAGGAGGAGGACAAGGACTACAAGGCCCACCACAATCAATTCCAGTTTCACCATTATTTCTAATGCCGTCTGCACAGGTTGCACAAGGTTGGCACGAACCTCCGCAATCAATATTTGTTTCGTTTCCGTTTTTTATACCATCGGAACAACCAGCGCATTCGGCACAAGGACCACCGCAATCAATTCCGGTTTCTCCCTGATTTTTTAACCCATCAAAACAGGTAGGACAAGCAGAGCAATGCCCACCACAATCAATCCCTGTTTCATCTCCGTTTTTTATACCGTCAGTACAACTAACGCAAGGAGCGCAAGGCCCTCCACAATCTATTCCTGTTTCAATTTGATTACGCACTCCGTCATGGCAGGTGTCAACTGTTTCATTTGCTTTTTTACAGCAACTTAAACCTGTCATTATATAAAGGCACAGTAAAAGGAGAATAGGGTTTTTCAAGCCTTGTGTTTAATGCTTCCAAAGATAGGCGGCTTTTTTATTCTGCAATAAATTATTTTTGCCTCTTCATCGTCATACCAATATGAACTACTTCATCAAACTTTTTCTCAATGCCATTGCGGTGGTGCTTACCGCTTATATTTTGCCGGGCGTGCACATTGAAAATTTTCTTTACGCGCTTATTCTTGCCGCTTTGCTTTCGGTATTGAACGTATCGCTTAAACCGCTGTTGGTATTGCTCACCATTCCCGCCACTATTTTTTCGCTGGGTTTGTTTCTGCTTGTCATCAATGCTTTAATCATTGAAGTAGCTGCCTGGATTCTTGCACCCGATTTTGCCGTAGCAAGTTTTTGGCAGGCGCTTTTTTTCAGCATTCTGCTTTCTATCATCAACGGCATTTTTGAACGCCTCACCATTAAACACGAACACCGCGAAGACAAAATGCAGGTGTTTGATAAAGACGGAAACCGCATTGTGTAATTTGGAATGCGGAATGCAGAATTCGGAATGGAATACAAAAGACAAATGTCACCCTGAGCTTGTCGAAGGGTGTGCTTCGACAAGCTCAGCCTGACATCTTTTTTCATCTGCAACACCCGCCTTTAGCGGCAACCAAATTCTTCTACATTCGTCTTTCTTTTATAAGAACGCGATACCTATGAAATTGAAACTTGCTTTTGCTACCTGTTTTATTCTTTCTCAAATAATGTTGTTTGCGCAAACCGATGAGCGTTGCGCTACCCAAACCAAAATGCAGGAGTATCTTTTGCAGCATCCCGAAGCATTGGCGCGTTATCAGCAAAGCCGCGAAGATGTGTTCAATTATATAAGTAACAATTCGAGCCGCGATAGCCGCAATGAGATTGTCACTATACCCGTGGTGTTTCACGTTATTCATAGCGGGCAGGCAATAGGCACCGCATATAATATAGACAGCACACAAATTATTTCGCAGATAGCGGTTCTCAATGAGTGTTACCGTTTGCGCAATGCCGATACTGTTTTAATTCCGAATTGGTTTCATGGTCGTCAGGCAGATATTCAGGTGGAGTTTTGCCTCGCAAAATTTGATGCCGCGGGAAACCCTTCGAGCGGAATCACGCGCCATCTATATGCCGTTACTTCCAACTTCGATACCAATATTAAACCCGCTACCCAGTGGGATAAAAACAAATACTTAAACATCTGGACTTCTAACCTCGGAAGTGTTTTGCTCGGTTATGCTACGCCACCGGGTATGTTTCCCGATAATCAGGACGGGGTGGTTTTAGATTTTCGCCACGTAGGAAAAATCCATGGCAATCCTTACAATTCACCTGATACTCTTGGCCGCACTTGCGTGCATGAAGTGGGGCATTGGCTCGGTTTGTATCACACGTTTCAGGATAGCTGTGTGGGTATGACTCCGCAAACCTGCGCGCTCGAAGGCGACCAGATGTGCGACACGCCTCCAACTGCAGAAGCAACTTTTGGTGTGCCGAACCTGGTGCAGAACAGTTGCCACGAAACACCGGTTGATGAATACGATATGTGGATGAACTACATGGACTATGCCGATGATGACCAAATGCATTTGTTCACCCACGACCAGTGTAACGAAATGCGCGCAGTGCTCAGCACTTCGCGCTTGTCAATTCAGTCGAGTTTAGGATGCACAGCTGCCACCCACATTTGGAATTACAGCGGACAGGTGGTGGATGCCACCACTACTTTAGGTGTGCCAAACGCCAAAGTTTTTTTTGACGGGCAAAATGATTTTGAAGTAATAGCTGATGCCAATGGTTTTTACACCATCAACGGTTTTAACGAAGGCAGCTACGATGTGTATGCCGGCAAGTGGGGATACATGACCAATCAGTTTAAGCTCAATACTTTTTACACTTCCGCTTCACCGCAATTGGTTATTCCTATTCAGAACCATCATTACTATGATGATTTTTTAATGAACTATAACTGGACCACAAGCGCCACTGCCACAGGCGGTGCGTTCACGCGTGCAATACCGTTAGGCACCAGTTATCAGGGCGACCAATCGAATCCTGCCATTGATTTAACCGATGATTACGGTTTGAAATGTTTTGTAACGGGCAACACAGGTGGTCTGGCTATTAACGATGATGTAGATGCCGGAACAGTAACCTTAATTTCTCCGGCTATGGATTTAACGGGTTACACTAACCCTTACCTGCGTTACACGCGTTGGTTCTATGATGGCGGTACGGCACCCGATGATAATATGACGGTGAAGATTAACAGCACTGTTGGGCCAACAACCGTAACGGTAGAAAATATTACATCGCTTGATGCACCAACTAATTCATGGACACAAAAGACTTTCCGCATTTTAGATTTCATTGCGCTTGGTTCAAGCATGCGCGTTTTGATTGATGTAAATGAACTGGCTTCGAGTACTTCGAATGTGGTAGAAGGCGGCATAGACCGTTTCGAAGTTTTGGAACAAACAGAATTAGCAGTAGAAGATAAAACCAACGACATCTTTCATTTCTCGGTTTACCCGAATCCTACTTCAGGAATTCTGTTTGTGAATTATGCTACGGGCAGCAACGAAAAAACTTTGCTGAAAGTGATGAACGTTTTGGGTGAAGAAATTTATTCGAAGGAGTTCAATCATTCACCACAAGGCGTTTCGCAAATTGATTTATCGGCACAGGCACAGGGCATTTACTTTGTTCGCCTGCAAACTGCACATTCAGAAAAAACTCTAAAATTCTCTTTAGCGAAATAAACTTTAGCGTAGTTCGCCTATCGTAGTTCTCAGTTGGCACTGTAATTGGAACTGACGATAAAAAACTCAACTATGCGAAAGCTTATTCTTTTCATCTCGCTTATTACCCTTCTCGGTTCGTGTAAAAATTTAGTGCCTTATACCGATGCTATGAAGAAGCAGCACAACTGGAGCAACGAACAGGTGAAGCGCATTCAGTTTTATGTTTCGCGCGATATTGTGCTGCACCGCGAACTCACCGAGGGCTCAACCGAAATTGTAGGAGGAAAAATAAAAACCATTCGCGGCAAAAAAGTGGATGAGATTTTAATTCAGGCAGGAACGAAAGGTGTGGTGACCGATATTCCCAAGGAGAACAAAATGCTCGTGAGTTTCGAAATAGGTGATGATAAATACCTGAGCTTTGGAGTCAACCCGAATGTGGGCGATAAATATGTGCTTCTTGCTTCGGACTGGAAAAACGAAATGGGTAAGGTTCATTACTCCGGCAACGAATACTACACCGACCCCGACAGTAAATACGCAGTGCTCTTAGTTGACCTTCGCAAAATTGACCAAATGGAAGTGAAGCAACACGTAGCGAAGGGAAGGAAGGTGGAGTAACGAATTTTTTACTTCGTTAATCTGCAATCGTTAATCGTTGTTCGCTAATCAGTTTTTTATTATTTGCGATTGCAGATTAACGATTGCAGAATGCAGAAGTGAATACAACAACAGCCACCAAATTCTATTCTAAACAAGTTTTGTATATGCCCTCATCCATCTGTCGGGCAGTTCATTTTCGGTAGAAGCCAAATCGTAATCGCGCATAGAGCACGGCACTATTTGCTGGCGGCCAAAACGCTGCACATCGCCAAACGGAAGTTCCATCCACCAGCGCTCTGTCTTTTTACTCTTCCAGAAAATAAGTTCATGATTGGTATCGTTCAGGTGCACCGTAAATTTCAAATGCTCATCAAGCGTAAGCGGATAATCGCCCACACGGCTGTAGTACCCTTCAATAAAATACCAAATCATTTGCGCGACTAATTGAGTGGTCTGTCGGTTGTTGTCGTAGCCGGGGTTTACTTCATAAAGTCCGAGCGATGTGAGTTTATCGCTCAAGCCCGCATAGCGCGTAATCTGGCAAAGCTCTTCGCCCGTAAAGCCGTTTGGTGAAGCGTGTGCATGAGCAGGCGCATCTGCCTGACGAACAGAAGAAATATCAATCGTGAGCATATCGGCATCGCGCAAAATAGGTTCAGCTTCTTCCATGTTAGCGCGGAGCAAACCCAGACGGTGACAATCAAAATTTAAACTCTCTAAAGTTTCAATGGCTTTTGAATCGTTGAGGTAAGTTTGAAAACCGAGGTGCGAATAATTGAAAAGGTAATTAGGTGTATGCGTAAAAATGTTCATCACAAAATTAGAGCTGTCAATGTTTTTGCTTTCGCCTTCAATCATATCAATGCGCTCATCTACGTTCACTACATTGATAAGCGTTTGCAGATTTTTGTAACCAAGGTATTGCCCGAAACTCAAATCGTGGCTTCCACCAATGATGATGGGAATTACTTTATGCGTAATCAATTCGAGCATGACCGATGCCAACGCGAAATAAGTATCGCGCGAAGTTTCACCGGGAGTTATGTTGCCCAAATCGAGAAACCGAAACTCTCTTTCGATAGGCGGCATGTAGAGCTTGTAAAACTCTTTACGAATTAAATCGGGTGCTTTGGCAGAACCTGCGTTCGCAACATTGCCGCGGTCGTCAGCCACGCCAATCAAGGCAATGTTAAACTGACTGAGGTCAAGCTCCTTTCCTTCGCAAATAAAAATGTAGTTGCCGAGTTGTGCAGGATTCAGTTCTGCGCCTTCGAGCAGATTATCCTTGTCAATGGGAGTAAGGAATTCGTATAGCATGAAATGAAGATAGAGTAGTTAGTAGTTAGTAGTTAGTAGTTAGACAAAGACAAATGCACAGAAATGTTGTGAAGTGAAGATTTGCGAGGACGTTGAATTCTATTTCAGGAAATCTACTTTCGCCTAATGGAATATACCGACCTCGAAATTTTGTATGAAGACAACCACATTATAGCGGTGAACAAACCTGCTGGTGTTTTAGTGCAGCCCGATAAAAAAGGTGATGCTGCGCTCGAACAAATTTTGAAAGAATACATCGCACACAAATTTGAAAAGCCAGGCGAAGTTTTTCTGGGGGTGTGTCATCGCATTGACAGACCCGTGAGCGGTGTGGTTTTATTTGCGCGCACGAGTAAAGCGTTGGTTCGCTTAAATGAAATGTTCAAGAGCAAGGAAGTGAAGAAAACGTATTGGGCAGTAGTAGGTAACCGCCCCGAAAAGATGGAAGGACATTTAGTTCATTGGCTGAAGAAGAACGAAAAGAAGAACATGTCGCACGCTTATGATACCGAAGTGAAAGGAACTCTAAAATGCGAATTGGATTACAAATGGCTGAAGAGTATTGACAACTATCATTTGCTCGAAATCAATCCGCTCACGGGCAGGCATCATCAAATTCGTTTACAGCTTTCAAAAATGGAATGCCCTATTAAAGGCGATGTAAAATACGGAGCGCGCAGAGGCAATGGCGATGGCTTTATTCATTTGCATGCGCGTAAAGTAGAGTTCATCCATCCGGTTAAAAAAGAAAAAATAGAAATCACCGCGCCTGTTCCTGATGAGGTGGTGTGGAAGGCATTTGCGATGTAGAAATTATTTTGCCGAAATCTGTTTTGCCCAGCGCGGCAATACAATCATTCCAAGAATTAAATAGAGGTAGTAAGAATACAACCGCCACACCAAAGCAATAGCGGCAGATAAACCCACGGGCATAAACTCACAATTGAGCGCAATGAAAGAAAGCTCCGCCACTCCGCTGGCTCCCGGTGTGGAAGGAATGCTCGTGAAAATCCAAAGCACATACTGGCGCGAAAGCGCAGTGAGAAAACTAAAATCGGTCACAGCAAAAGCATAGAACAATGACACGGCTAAAAGATAGCGGCTCACCCAGTTAATAAGCGTGGCTATTGACATCTTTACCCAAAATGAAAACGGTTTGTTTTTAAACTCCTTGGCGGTGAGTTCAATTTCATCGCCTATAAAAATGATTTTGTTTTTAAACCGTGCAAGAAATTTCATTTCAGCTAATTGATGAAACAGTTTTTTTGTTGCATGAGGAAGTATGAAAAGCGCTGTGCCTAGAAAAATACAAGCCGAAAGAATAAGCAGGTAACCAATCCAGGCATAGTCCGCAAAACTTCTGAT
The DNA here is from genome assembly GCA_947476645.1 of Bacteroidota bacterium. GTDB lineage: Bacteria > Bacteroidota > Bacteroidia > Chitinophagales > LD1 > Bog-950. The sequence continues at coordinate 10,175 of CANJRM010000009.1, read as the reverse complement.
GCCCTGCATAATTACGTGCCCGTCTAAATCGGCACAATGCGGAGAGAGCGTGAGAATTTGATTTCCAAGAAGAAGATAAAGTATGCCAAACACTACTACAAAAGCGAGGTTGTCAAAAAAACCATTGAGCATTAACACCGCCACACTTTTGCCCGAACTCATTCCGCTTTTAAAAAACAGATAAAGCACAAAAGGCGTTACACTTATTTTGGGTGTAATGCAAGTGCCAAACTCCCACATGGTAATGGTTTGAAAAGTTTTGCGCCAGCTTAAAAAATTGCCGCTGCTCAAACGTATTTTATACATAAACGCTGCATCGCGGCTAACTACCGTAAGTGCTGCCAACACCAAACCAATGATTAGCTTTTGTGAAACATGAATGGAATGAAGCGCTTCAAAATTAAGGTTGGTGACAATGAGATAAATCGAAACACTAACACCTATAGAAACCGGAAGCAGGATTTTCCATAAATTTATTTTCTGTTCGTTTTGGCTCACGTGCTAAAAATAAAAAAAGCATGAACCTAAAATCACCCACCTTAAGGGATTTAGGGGTTAAAACCGCACACTCATTCCGCCCAGCATATTAAATCCTGCCTGCGGATAGTAGTAGTTGTAAGTATAGGTATCGGTTTTTTCACCGCCCGAAAAGTAACGCTCACTATAGGTGTAGCCATTGCTTTCATACAAGCGGTTGAAAATATTGTTGAAGAGAAGCGTGAATTTAATCTCCTTGTCATCGCGCTTCAATGGCAACCGATAACTAATGCGCAAATTGGAATAGAAGAAAGGTTTTAGTTTTCTGCTTTCATTCGATGTATTGTCGAGATATTGTTTGCTTACGGCTTTGTTTGTCAAACTAATTTCTAACCCTTTTACAGGATATCCAACAAACTCTAACGATGCAACAATACTTGGCGAAAAAGAAATGTTCGAGTTTTTGTGCGTAATGATTTGTGTGAGTGAATCTACCGGTGAGTAGTAATCATCATAAGTGTAGATGTATTCATCGAACGATTTAATTTTGTTAAACGAGTAAGAGAAGTTATCGTTGATGGCAAAAACTTTTCTTCCGCTCTTCTTTGAATAAAAATTTGTACTCGCGCTTAGCTCTATTCCCATTCGCGAACTCACCGGCACATTTTCTTTAACTGGGTTTCCTACATCGTTCAATTTCCCTGTCAATACCAACTGGTCTTTATACTGCATCAAATAGTAGTTGATAGCAAAAGGATATTTGCGATGAACAAACTTGTAACCCACTTCTACATTGTGCATGGTTTCGGGTTTCACTGTTTTACCCGAAGCCAAAGCCGCCATAACATCATCACGATTCGGTTCGCGATTGCCCAACGCATACGAAGCATACAAATGATGCTTTGGTTTTATTTTGTAAAATATTCCCGCTTTAGGATTGAAGAAGTGCCATTTATTAGCGAAGGTGTAATTCATTTTGCTGCCGTCAATTCCACTGGCAGAATGATCCACGTAACGATATTGCAGGTCAATGTAGAAATTCAGTTTCTGCAAGATTTCGTAATTGAATTTTGCATACACATTGAAATCGTTTTTTACCGAATGCCCATCGTAATATTTTTGATTTTTATCAAAGTCCGAAATGTCCTGTGCCCAAATAACTTTACCGAAATTCTCTCCGCGGTATTGTCCGAGCAATCCGCCAAACGTTGCTGAAACATTTTTGTGCTCATAGTTCAATGCAAAAGTTCCTCCGTAAAAAATATTCTTCAGCCATTTCTGGCGAACTAAATCTGTAGATAAACCGAGCGTGTCGTGATTCTCAAAATAATTATTGAAGGTCTGCCCGGCTTTATATTCTTCATAATAACCATGACCCAGCGTGGCAAACAAACCGGCATTCAAATTCATGTGGTGAGGAAGATATTGCGCAAATAGCAACTGAAAATAATCCTGACTGTAATTGTCTGTTTGGTTTTTGTAAGGCGGAAAATGTTGTCCGTAATCGGTTCCTAAATCATTGAACCTGCGATTTGTTTTTATCGAATCTTGCGGCACGCCATTCCATGCCTGATAAGTTTTTTCCTGCCCAGCAAAATACACCAGCTTAATCAGCGTGTTGCTTTTCATATAACCCAACTGACAGAAATACGAAAGCAGATTAGAAGAAGCGCGCTGAATGTATCCGTCACTTGTAATCCAACTGGCAGAGCCCTCTGCAAAAAATCCCTTATGAATGCCCGTTCCAATTTTGCCATTTATTTTAAACGTGTTGAACGAACCCATGGAAACATTGGCTTCCACAAAATGTTTTTGCGAAGGAGTTTGAGTTTGCATACTCAGCGTTCCGCCAAAAGCACTTCCGCCATTTGTAGAAGAACCGATTCCTCGTTGTATCTGAATGCTTTGTGCCGAAGAAACCACATCGGGCAAATCAACCCAATACGTTCCCTGGCTTTCCGCATCGTTCACCGGTATGCCATTGAGTGTTACGTTGACCCGCGTAGCATCACTTCCTCTTATTCTTATTCCGGTATAACCTACTCCAGCTCCTGCGTCTGAAGTAGTAACCACTCCCGGAGTGTTATCTAACAGAAAAGGCAAATCCTGCCCCAGATTATTTTTATTGAGTTCTTCTTTACTAATAGTTTGAAAAGTAGTTGGAGTATTGTCTCCCGCGCGCGTGGAAGAAATAACTACATCATCTTTAAAAACCGTTTTTACAGAATCAATTTTTGCAGATGTTGAATCTGTTTGCGCAAAAACCGTTTGCGCCAGCAGCAGAAAGAATAAAATCTTTTTCATGTTGAATAAGTTTTACTCTGAAGGAAAGAAGAAATGAATCGAATAGAAAAAGCGGTTGGCTTATTTCTTCCCTATCGCACGCATTACCGTGTTCAGGTTCGAAGGGTTCTTCTCAGAATTAAGTCGGATGTCCGAAGTCGGATGTCCGAGGTAATACGCCCCCAGAAAATTTCGGCAAGTATAAGAAGCAATTTTAAAGAGAGGCGAAATTTTTATCAGTGACCTCCCGCAGCTTTGTTATCGTATTCAATTCCCTGGCCCTTGAGAATTGATTTCACTTTCCATCCATAGAAAGCGAGATAAGCAAAACACAACACGCCTACCAAATAACTCCACTGAATGCCGAGTAAATTTTCTTTGGCTAAATAACCTTGCAGCAAACTCACAAAGCCACCGCCCATAATCATCATAATTAAAAAGCTGGAGCCATCGTTTGTTTTTTTGCCTAAGCCCGCAATGGCAAGCGTGAAAATGCAAGGCCACAACGTAGAGCAAAACAAACCCACGCTAATGAAAGCATACACACTTACCATACCATCGGCCAGCATTCCAATGAGTAAAGCGGTAATACCAAGCGATGAAAAAATGACGAGTTGACGGGCAGGGTTTCCTTTGCTCAGCATGTCGGCAATAATGATGATGACGATAATGCCCGCATACAAATAGAAAGGCGTAAGGTCGTGATTGGCTAAATAATTTACGAGCAAAAAAACTGAGAACGCGGCATAAGGCAAAAAGAAGTTGAGTATTTGTTTTGTGCCCTTGCTAAAATCGAAAGCGCCCACGGCACCCGTCCATCTGCCTATCATTAAACTCGCCCAAAAGAGGGAAACATAAGGAGCCACATCAGCCGTGCCAATTCCTAAATGTTGTCGCATAAATTCAGGAAGGTTAGATGCGGTTGAAACCTCAACACCTACGTAAAGAAAAATAGCAATCATGCCCATCCACAATTGCGGATAGCTAAAAATACTTTTTGAATCGCTGTCGCTTTTATCCCCGGCAACTTCTTCATGCACAATCTGATTAGGCAGAGAAGAAAATTTGAAGATGACCGCTACAATTAAAAATGCAACTCCAAGAATTAAGTACGGAGCTTTTACCGAACTGAGGTTTTCCAATTTTGCTCCCGCTGCAAGCGAACCGAAAATTGCCAAACTCACAATCACCGGGCCTATAGTGGTGCCGATGTTGTTGATGCCTCCCGCTAAACTCAAACGTTGTGCGCCTTTGCTTGGGTCACCGAGATTAATGGCAAGCGGATTAGCTGCTGTTTGTTGTAATGAAAAACCAAGACCTACAATAAACAAACCCGAAATAAAAATCGGGAATGAAGATGTTTCAGCTGCGGGATAAAATAAAATAGTGCCGAGCGCAGAAATAACTAAGCCAAGTGCTATACCATTTTTGTAACCAATGCGATTGAGAATATCTCCACCAGTTAATCGCGACAAACCAAAATAAATCAATGAGCCAACTGTATACGCCACATAAAACGCAAACGAAATCATTTGGCTTTGCCATTGCTCGAGATTCAACTTCTCTTTAAAAACCGGAATGAGAATATCGTTTGACGCGGCAACAAATCCCCAGAAAAAGAAAACAGAAATAAGCGTGAGTAGTTGTGATGTTTTGGGTGCATTCATGTGGGATGGTTTAATGATTTGATGTTTTTAGTTCGCTCCGTTCAAAATATCCATAATGCCTTTCAAGTCGGGCGTAAGCACTATGTCAATTCTGCGGTTCTTGCTTCTGCCTTCAGGTGTATCGTTGCTCTCCACCGGAAAGTACTGACCACGACCAGCTGGCGTAACTCGTTTTGCATCCAGTTTATTTTCATCCACCAAAAGTTTCGTAACGCTCGATGCTCGCATCACACTCAAATCCCAGTTACTGTTTACAGGACCGGTGGTGCTGGAAATGTATGGTTTGTTATCAGTATGTCCTTCCACCATAATTGAAATATCGTTTTGCTTGTTCAACACCTCAGCAATTTTCTTAAGCGCATCTTTTCCGCGTGGCTCTACAGCATAACTACCGCTAGTGAAAAGAAGTTTATCGCTAAGTGCCACATAAATTTTCCCGTCTTTTTCATACACACTTAAATCGCCTGCGTTAAATCCTTTGAGTGCTTCGAGCATTTTGTTTTTAAGTGCTTGCACTGCCGAATCTTTTCGTGCAATCAGCGATTCTAAATCGCGCACCTTCATATCGCGCGCGTTTAATTCAGTAGCAAGTTTGTTCAACTCCTGCTCTTTTGCCATCAACTCTCTTTCTTTATCGGCTAGCTGTTTCATCAACTTATCCTTTTCGGCAGCCGAAGAATTAGCCAATGCATCCAATTGCTGTTTTACCTTTTCGCAAATGGCATCGCTCTCGTTTTTCAGTTGATTCACCTTGCGCAACTTTTCTTCGAGCGAAGTATTGTTGTCTTTCATTTTTTGCAAACCATCATTGAGCGCAACTATCTGGCGATTCAAATCATCAATGGTAGCATTGGCTGCGTTCAGTTTGTCGTTACAATCATTCTTTTCGGTTTTGTATTTATCGGCAAGTGCTACCTGTTCATCAAATTTCTTTTTCGAAACCAAACAACTCGAAAGCGAAAGCACAGCCACAGCCGCGCACATTAAAATCAAATTCTTCTTCATGCTATTATTATTTGAAACCGAAAGTAGATAAGCAAGCCATTGCAACACGCAGTTACTTCACTCTCCTTTTGTGGGAAATACAGTATTGTAAACAATCGCCACATATTTTCTTTCTTGTTTATTCCATTCGATGGGAAAGAAACGCGCTGCAAAAAAATTTTTAACAAACCCTTATTTATTTATTTTCGACCGTGTAAGCACAGAGCTACCAATATTTCACCTTAACCCCTGACTCATGAATTGTAAGTTTTTACTCGTACTATCTTTCATTTTTTTTATGTCGTTTGGCAACATAGAAAAACTGCACGCGCAATCGAAAGAAGAATTACAAGAACTGCTCAACTCTGAAACACGCACCCAAACCAAATCGAGCAAATGGGATAAGCAGAAAAAGAAAAAAACCGAAAAGCAACCAGAGCAGACAAAAGAAGAGCCTAAAAAAGAGGAGAAAAAAGCCGAGCCCAAGAAGGAAGAAGCTAAACCTGTAGAGCAGGCGACAGAAAAAAGAGAGGAACCAAAGACTGTACCCGCTGCCGAAGTAGTGAAGGAAGAACCGAAGGCACAACCAAAAGTGGAACCTGAGAAGGAAGAGCCGAAGCCTGAACCGAAAAAGGAAGTAAAGAAAGAAGAACCTAAGCCTTCGCAACCCGCTGCTGCTAAAAAGGAAGAACCAAAAGCTGAACCTAAGAAGGAAGTGAAAAAGGAAGAGCCTAAGCCGACACAACCTTCAGCAGCAAAAAAAGAAGAAGCAAAAGCACAACCAAAGAAAGAGGAAGCAAAACCTGTTCAGCAACCGGCAGCTAAAAAAGAGGAACCGAAAGCAGAGCCGAAAAAGGAAGTAGTGAAAGAAGAGCCAAAGAAGGAGGAGCCGAAACCAGCTCCTGTGGTTGAGCAAAAGAAAGAAGAACCCAAACCGGCTGAACAACCTGCGGCAAAAAAAGAAGAGCCAAAGCCTGAACCGAAAAAAGTAGAAACCACCGCTGCTTCTTCAAATCAACAATTACAAGGCGATAAACTAAAAGACTTTCCTGAGCCTGATAAAATTGGTTTTGGAAGAGATAAACGAATAGGTAAAAAATTATTCAAGCGCGGAAGCATTGAGAATTCAATGCGGTATTATGGTGAAGCCCTGAACAAGAAACCGAAAAAAACTAAACTCAATCAAAATCTGGCTGACGGAAATTTTATGCTTCGCAATTATGTAAGCTCTGATAGCTACTACAAAAAAATAGTAGACCTCGATTCAGTAAAACACAAAAACCTGAATGCTCTTTATCAATATGCTTTAACCGAAAAGTATTTGGGCAACTACGAAAACTCAAGAGCCAATTTTCAGAAGTTCATCAAACTGGCGAAGGACAATGAAAAGTTTGACGACCTGCGCAGAAGCGCAGGTCGCGAATCGCAGGGTTGCGATTTAGGAATTTCTCTTCGCGACAATAAAGATGTGCTTGAATTTAAAGTAACGCATCTTGATGAAAATGTAAATCAACCCCTCACTGAATTTGCTCCAACTCTTCGCGATGGCAATACGCTTTACTACGGGGCATGGACTTCGGATAGAGTGGTAATGGTGAACAAGCATGAACACTATGCTGATTTTTCGCGCATTTATGTTTCGCAACGTAATGGAAACACCTGGACTAAAGGAGCTTTGGTGGCGGGTGGAGCAAACGAAAGCAGTTCGCATGTGGGCAATGCTGCTATTTTTGCCGATGGTGAAACCATGTATTACACGCAATGTTTGCAAGATGATTATCAGCGCATGCGTTGCGATATTTACAAAAGCAAACTTGAAAACAACACATGGGGTGCAGGAACAAAATTAGACAGCAAGGTAAATGCCGAAGGATTTACTTCTACGCATCCCGCATTAGGAAGAAATGAAGCAGGTGAAGATGTGCTCTATTTTTCGAGCGACAGAAATCCGGGCAAGGGAATGGATTTGTTTTGCGCAAAAATAAATGCCGATGGTTCTATAAGTAAAGCAAAAAGCGTAGGACCTGCCATCAACACCAAAGGAGATGAAATTACTCCCGGCTACGATTTTAAAACAAACACACTTTACTTCAGTTCAAACGGACAAATAAATATTGGCGGAGCCGATGTTTACAAAATAAATGCAAGCGGTGGCGAATGGGGTCAACCGCAACATTTGGGTATACCTATCAACTCAAGCGTAGATGATATGTATTTCAGTTGGAGCGATTTTGATGGCGAAGGTTATTTGGTTTCAAATCGCGGTGGTGGTTTTGGAACTAAAAGCGAGACCTGTTGCGATGATATTTACAAAGTAGAGAAATCGCATTTGAATTTAGCCATCGAAGGTGTGGTGCAAAACACGGATAGCAACTTAAATACGATTGACAATGCACTGGTAACACTCTACAGTGTTTCTGAAGGAAAAGAATTGAAGAGTTCTTACACTACCAACGGAAAATATTTTTTCGACTTAGAAAAAGAAAATGACTATCAACTTGTAGCCCGCAAAAAAGGTTTTGAAGATTACATGAAGGGCATTTCTACAAAAGACAAACGTCAGAACGATACAATGACTTTTGATTTTCCAATGAAGATGGTTCCGCAGGTTTTGTCAGTTGTTGGAACAAAAATAGGGACGGTTTACTGGGAATTCAACAAAGATTATTTGACCGATGGTGCCCCTGACACGTTAAACAGAGTAGTTGGTTTTATGACTGAAAATCCGCAGTATGTTTTAGAAGTAGGCTCACATACCGATAGCAAAGGCACAGACGAATACAACCTGAAACTTTCGCAAAGAAGAAGTGACGCGGTGTTGAAATATTTGGCGAGTAAAAAAATTGCAAAGTTCCGTTTAGAAAGCAAAGCATATGGTGAATCAAAGCCAGTTGAATTGAATGAAAATCCTCCGGGCACTGATAACCCAGAAGGCAGAACCAAGAACAGAAGAACAGAGTTTGTGGTAACACAGGAACTTACACAGCAACAAATTGACGATGCAGTAAAAGCTGAAAAGGAAGCAAAGTCAAAACCTAAAAAAATTGCTGCACCTGCAGCATCAAAAGTAGAATCGAAAACAACTTCTGCAAAACCCACAGAGAAAAAATAATGCCGGTACGCCATACAAATAAAAAGCCGCTCTGAAACTCAGAGCGGCTTTTTTATTTTCTGCATTTATTCTCCTGCAAATATTGCTTTTCGCTTTTGTAAAAAAGCCGTAGTGCCTTCGGCAAAATCATTGGTGGCAACGCACTTGCCAAACAAATCAATTTCCGTATCGAATCCGTCAATACCCGATTTAAAGTGCGCGTAAACACTTTGAATTACCTGAGCAACAGCATAAGGTGCCATCGAAGTAATCTTTGCAACTAATGCTCTGCATATTTCAAGCAGTTCCACCGTTTGAACCACATCATTTACCAATCCTAATTTTTCGGCACAGGTAGCATCAATAGTATCGGCTGTCATTAAAAGTTCGAGTGCTTTTCCTTTACCAATCAACTGCGTTAACCGTTGTGTTCCTCCATAACCAGGAATAATTCCGAGCTTCACTTCGGGCTGACCAAACTTGGCGTTTTCACTGGCAATACGCAGGTGGCAAGCCATTGCTAATTCGCAGCCACCGCCTAAAGCAAAACCATTTACCGCAGCAATAATTGGCTTCGGGCTCATTTCAATTTTGTCAAAAACCTCATGTCCCCTGCGTGCAAGTGCTTTGCCTTGTTTCTCACTCATACCACTGAACTCGGTAATGTCGGCTCCGGCCACAAAACTTTTTGCGCCCTTGCCTGTAATGATTACTCCTTTTATTTCGGGGTTGTTGTAAACTTCATCAATCACATCATCCAACTCGCCAATAACAGTTTTGTTTAGGGCGTTCAGTTTGTCTTCGCGATTGATGGTGATGAGTAAAATTCCTTCGGAGAGTTCGGTGAGTAGCGTGGAGTATTCCTTCATTTTAAAATTTTGAAGGCGCAAACCTATATGAATTTCTATTTCTTCAAAATGATTTTAGAAAGCAATGTGCATTGCATTTTATTTCACCAAAACTCCCTGCAAGCGCATCAACTCCGTTTCGGCAACTTTTGCAGTGTAGCGGGCGCTCACTAAACGAACCTCCGCTTCTTCAAAACTTTTTTGTGCTGCGCGAAGTTCTGTAGTGGTGGACTGTAATAGGCGAAATCTTTCTAAAGCAATTTTTTGGTTCTCATCAGCCAGCAAAATATTTTCTTCCTCTAATTTCAGAATCTGTTTAGCAGTTTCAAAATCTTTTATGGCTTTGTAGAAATTGATTTTGGTTTGAAGTCTGGCTTTCTCCAAAGCAAACTGCGAGTTCAAAATCTGAATGCCCGCAACTTTATATTGACGAAGCGAAACCAAACCATTGAATAACGGAATAGAAAGTGTAAAGCCGCCATTCAATCCATAAGTTTGATTATATAATGAAAAACCAGCAGTGCTTTGTGTGCGATTGAAACCATAACTTCCGTTAGCGGTTAGGTTTGGTAGAAACTGCGAGAAGGTTTCCTTCCTGGTGAGTTTTGAAATCTCTACATTCTTCATCGCTGCCTGCAACTGAAAATTATTTTTCTCCAAATCGTTCAATTCAATTTTGGGTTCGTAGTTGAAGGGAATAGAATCAACAACGGCAAATTCTGTTTCGGCATTGCGCACCAGCAGGCGATTGAGTTCTGCTTTTTTCTGTTCAATAAATTTCTTCTGTGTAAACAGTAAACTTTTTTCTTCGTTTAAATCTACTTT